>JBMCUM010000026.1:0-13513 GCA_048622595.1 Planctomycetota bacterium
CCCGTCGACACGCTAAAGGCGCTGGACACGGACCGGATGGTCCCGCAGGTGCGGGAGTTGGCGGTGTTCGTCGCGGAGCTTGCCAACAGCAAGGACATCGCCGGGCTCAGGCCCGCCATCAAGCCCGACGCGTTGTACGCCGAGACCCGCTGGGACAACAACGATCGCGCGGGGGGGCCGTCGGTCAAGCGAGCCGGGGGGGGCAGCGCCATGGCCGATATACCGGTCCGCGGCGCCGTGGTCGTGGTGGCGCCCTTCCAGGACGGGCCGTGGAATGCGGGCGATCTGAACAAGACCCCGCCCGGTTACAACCACGTTCTGCTCAGCCGCACCGACGTCAGCGGAACCTTCGAGGTGCCGGTCTACTTCCGCCCCTACTACCAGGCGTCGGTGCTGTTCAGCGGCGCGTTCGACCGCCCGAGGACCGAGAGCGTCGAAAACCTCCAGCCCGGCCAACCCGAGCGGACCCGCTCGCGCGGCATCCTGACCGGAACGACCGCGTCGCAGAGCATGCGCGCCGGCGCCACCCTGCGCAACACGCTCATCACGCAGTTCGAGTCCCGCTCCATGTCGTTCGCCGGTTACGGCTTCAACCGTCGTAAGCTATCCACCACTGCCATGCGGGCGATGTCGACGGCGAGCTTCCGTCCCGACCGACACCTCATCTGCGAGCTGGGCAACATCGTCACCGTCTACGCCCCCTACGATGCCGACGGGCTGAAGGTATTCAACAAGGCCGCCATCGTCCTGCTCAACAATACCGACACAAAGGCCGGACACCGAGGCCGCGGGCTGCCGCTGGCCGACCAGTTCGCCCATCCCTCCACGCCGTTCACCACGGCCAACGACCTGCTGAACCTCGAGCATTATCGCCTCTTCGACCTCCTGGGCAAAAACCACATCAAGCAGCCCTCGCTGGTTCGCCTGTGGACCGAGGCCCACGACCTGTACCAGCAGTCGCTCGCGGCGCGTACGTGGCTGCAGAAGCACGGCGGGAATCCGGACCGCGAGGCGCCGACGGAGGAGCTTCCCGAGCCGTACCAGGCGACGCAGCGCGAGCACCTTTCGGAAAAGTGCGCCAGCGACGCGGCCGCGGCGGCAAACCTCACGCGGGGCGCCTACGAGCCGACCGTCGGGGTGATGAACGACCTCGTCACGGCCGTGGTGCTGCTGCTCCTGCTGGCGATGCCGTTCGCCTACGCCCTGGAGCGCCTTCTGATCGGCACGCCGCACATCTACCGCCAGATCGGGTGGTTCGCCGGCCTGTTCGTGCTGACGTTCGCGGTGCTGTACCTCGTCAACCCCGCATTCCGCATCGCCTCCACGCCGGTGATCATCTTCCTGGCGTTCGCGATCATCCTGCTGAGCTGCCTGGTGATCTTCATCATGGTCCGCAAGCTTCAGACGGAGATCCGCAGGATGCAGGGCCTGGCCAGCACGGTCCACAGCGCCGACGTGTCGCGGCTCGGTACCATGCTGGCGGCGGTGAACATGGGCATCTCCACCATGCGACGCCGCCCCCTGCGAACGTTCCTGACGGCCGCCACGGTCGTCCTGCTGACCTTCACGATCCTGACGTTCGCGTCCTTCGGCAGCCGCTGGGGCGTGCGGGAGACGTACGAGGGCCCGATGAGCGGCCCGCCGCGGATTCTGGTCCGCCATCAGTTGCTCAGCCCCGTCGCCCGCGGGACGTACGACATGTTGCGCGGGCATTTCCGCGGACGCGCGGAGGTCGTCCCCCGCTACTGGGTCTCGCCCAGCGCCGCCGAAGCGCAGGAAGCCACCAAGACCGGCGAAAGCCACGACATCCTCGCATGGGTCGAGGACGCCGACGAGAAGACGCTGATGCGCGCCGCCGTGGGGCTCGACCCGCGCGACGTGGAGCACCAGCCGGGCCTGGCCCGCATGTTCGACCCCCTCGCCCTGACCGAGGACGAGCGCCGAATCAACGAGCAGCGACGCGCCGAAGACCGCGAGGAGCTCACCCGGCAGGAGATCATCGCCCGTCGCCTGGGCGACAACGGGGTGTTCTTAACCGACGCGGTGCGCGAGGCACTGAAGCTGCGGACGGACGACGTCGGTCGGGCCATCCGCCTCGGTCAGCGCCGCCTGAGCTTCGCGGGCGTGATCCGCGACGAGTTCGGCGGGCACACCATGCTGGAGGGCACCAGCCCGCTTCCGGTGAACTACCAGGCGCTGGCCGGGGCGACCGGCCAGCAAACGCAGGACACCGGCGCGACGACGTTGGTCGAGACGCAGGAGGCCAGCAGCGCCCAGTTCGTCCATTTCAACGTGGACGGGGTGGCGGTCATCCCCGCCTCGGTGGCGCGCATCATGAGTGACAGGATCGTGTCGCTGACGCTCTACCCGCGCGAGAGCGGGGACGTCGGCGCGATCGGTCACCGCACCGCCCAGCTCGCCAAGCTGCCCACCTACGCCGGACAGCGCGGCGGCGTGCAGCGCCTGCTGTTCACCTCGCTGACCGAGGCCAGCGGTGTCCGCGACCTATTCATCCCGGTGGTGCTGGGCGGGATGATCGTCTTCGCGACCATGCTGGGCAGCGTCTCCGATCGCGAGCGGGAGATCTACACGTTCAGCTCACTGGGTCTGGCGCCGCCCCACGTGGCGGGGCTGTTCTTCGCCGAGGCGTCCATCTATGCCGTGGTCGGCGGCATGGGCGGGTACCTGCTGGGACAGGGCGTGGCCCGCCTGCTGGGCTGGCTGTCGGGGCTGGTGGAGTTCGACGTTCCCACGATGAACTACAGCTCCACCAACGCCATCGTGACCATCCTGATCGTGATGGGAACGGTGATGGTCTCGACGATCTACCCGGCGTTGAAGGCGTCGCGGTCGGCGAATCCGGGCATCCAGCGTCAGTGGCGCATTCCCAAGCCCGCCGGGAACCTGTACGACCTGATGTTCCCGTTCACGGTATCGGCCTACGACATCACGGGCGTTGTGAGCTTCCTGAAGGAGCACTTCGACAACTTCCAGGACGCCTCGCTGGGCGATTTCGCCACGACCCGCTGTCGCATCGTCCGCCAGAAAGACAACGACATGCTCGGGTTCGAGGCGACGGTGGCCCTGGCGCCGTTCGACCTGGGCGTCAACCAGCGTTTCGCCCTGCTCAGCCGCCCCAGCGACATCGAGGGCATCGACGAGGTGCGGATCCTGATCTACCGCCTCAGCGGCGCCAACGGCGACTGGCAGCGCAGCAACCGGACCTTTATCAACAACCTGCGAAAGCAGCTTCTCATCTGGCGGTCGCTTCCTCAGGACGTGATGGACAACTACCGCCAGAAGACGCTGCAGATGTGGGACGAGCTGCCCGTCGAGCGGATCGACCCCGAAACCATCGCCCAGTCCGCGTCCGAGATGCACGCCAGTGACGACCAGGAGCCGGCCAGGTGAGCACCACCCGCTACGATCGCGAGCTGGAACAGTATCGCAGTCTGATGGAGGTCCCGTCCACCTTCGAGGACGGGTTCAGTTGGACGTCGCTGGTCGGGGCGCTGTTCGTCGCGCTGCTGATGGTCCCCGGGGCCATGTACATGCAGCTCCTCGCCGGTCAGGGCGTCGGGCCCGCCGCCCAGTGGGTCACCGTCATCCTGTTCATCGAGGTCGCCCGCCGCGCCCACAAGCGACTCCGCCTGCCCGAGATCTTCATCCTGTTCTACATGGCCGGCGCCGCCATGGGCGGCGCGATGGTCATGAACCAGCCCATGCAGGGCCCGTTGTGGTTCCAGTTTTTCCGACAGAGCAACGCCGCCATCGGCATGGGCGTCGCCGAGCACATCCCCACCTGGGTCGCGCCCGGCGACCGGGACGTTCTGGCCCAGCGGAACTTCTTCCACCCGGCGTGGTACGCCGCGATCGGGCTGGTCCTGTTCCGCATGATCCTGGGGCGCATCAACTCCACGTTCCTCAGCTACGGGCTGTTCCGCCTGGCCAGCGATATCGAGAAGCTCCCCTTCCCCATGGCGCCGATCGGGGCCCAGGGCATCGCCGCCCTGGCAGAGCAGCAGACCGAGGAGACCACCCAGGGGCGACAGCAGGAGGGCAACTGGCGATGGCGCATCTTCAGCTTGGGGGGCGTGCTCGGGCTGGGCTTCGGGGCGATCTACATGGCCCTTCCGGCGATCACGGGGGCGATGTTCAACACCCCTATCACCATCCTGCCCATTCCGTTCGCGGACTGGACACCGAAGACGGCGGACATTCTCCCCGCGGTCGCGACCGGCATCAGTCTCAACGCCGGGCAGTTCATGATCGGCATGGTGCTGCCGTTCTTCGCGATGGTCGGAAGCTTCGTCGGGTTCATCATTACGGCGATCCTCAACCCCATCCTCTATGACGTGGGGATCATCAGGTCGTGGTCCCCGGGCGACGACACCGTCAAGACGCTGTTCTTCGCCAACATCGACTTTTACTTCAGCTTCTCGATCGGCGTGGCGCTGGCGCTGGCGGTCGTGGGCTTCTACCAGGTCTACCGATCCCTCAAGAAACGCCGGGCGAAGCTCAAGGAGCAGCAGGACCAGCGGCTCTCGCAGGAGACCGGCGCCACCGTCCCCGAGGGGCGAGGCGACCTGCCCGTCTGGGCGATCGTCGGGACGTACCTGTTCACGTCCATGGCCTATATCCTCGTCAGCGGGTTTCTCATCGACTGGCACCGGGGGGTGATGATCGTCCTGTTCTTCTTCGCCTACGTCTACACGCCGCTGATCAGCTACGTCACGGCGCGGCTGGAGGGCATGGCCGGGCAGGTCGTGCAGATTCCCATGGTCCGGGAGGCGGCGTTCATCCTGTCCGGATACCGCGGCGACGTGGACGTGTGGTTCCTGCCGGTTCCCCTGGCGAACTACGGCAACCGGACGATGTTCTACCGCAAGGCGGAGCTGACGGGCACGCAGTTCTGGTCCGTCTGGAAGACGGACCTGCTGCTGGTCCCGATCATCATCGTCTCGTCCGTGCTGTTCGCGCAGTTCATCTGGGCGATGGCGCCGGTTCCGGGACCGGAGTACCCCTTCGCCCAGAAGATGTGGGAGCTCTGGGCCGCAAACCAGTGCATCATCCAGAGCGCCACGCTGGGACGGTTCAGCGCGTTCGAGAAGGCGTTCCGCGCGCGGTACCTGTTCACCGGGCTGGGCTTCGGCGTGGTCCTGTTCGCGGTGCTGTGGGTGATCCGCCTTCCGGTCATGCTGGTCTACGGGGTGGTCCGCGGCCTGAACCAGACGATGCCGCACGTCGTCATCCCGCAGTTCATCGGGGCGCTGATCAGCCGGTTCTACTTCGAGCGGAAAATGGGGCTGAAGTGGCGTCAATACGTGCCGGTCGTCGCGGCGGGGTTCAGTTGCGGAATGGGCCTGGTGACGGTCCTCGCCATCGGCGCGAACTTCCTGGCCAAGGCGGTTATCAAGATCCCCTTCTGATCACACCATGAGCAACGAAGAAGTCATCATCGAGTGTCACGGGCTCAGCAAGATCTACCGCATGGGCGGGCAGGAGATTTACGCCCTGCGCGACATGGACCTCAACGTCTACCGCGCCGAGTACCTGTCCGTGATGGGCCCCAGCGGGTCGGGCAAGAGCACGCTGTTCAACATGATCGGCGCCCTGGACCGCCCCACCCGTGGTACGGTCACCATCGGGGGGGTGGACCTGACCAAGCAGTCCAGCTCGCAGCTCGCGTACATCCGCAACCACCACATCGGGTACATCTTCCAGGCGTTCAACCTGATCCCGGCGCTGACGGCGCTGCGCAACGTGATGCTGCCCGTTCTGCTCAGCGGCGCCGATCACAAGAAGGCGGCCGACCGCGCCGCGGAGGTGCTCACGGAAGTGGGCTTGGAGCATCGCCTGAACCACCGCCCGGACGAGCTTTCCGGCGGGCAGCAGCAGCGCGTCGCCATCGCCCGGGCGCTGGCGATGAACCCGACGATCATGCTGGCCGACGAGCCGACGGCCAACCTCGATCTGAACACCGGCGAGGAAATCATCAACACCCTGCGCGGCTTGTGCGACAACCACGGGGTGACGGTCATCACGGCGACGCACGATCACACCATGCTCGCGCGGTCGGACCGCATCCTGTGGATCAAGGACGGTGCCCGCGACCGCTTGGAACGTCGGGAGAACCTGGACATCCGCGTCGGTCGGGTCGAGTAACCGCCCGCAGCCCGGACGGGTCCCCGCGCCGGCTTGACCGGCACGGACGTGCGGGCGTATGATGGCTGGTGCCATGAAGCACCCGTGCGACCGCTGCCACGAACGCCCCGCCACGGTCCACCTGACCGAGATCGTCGAGGGGGAGAAGATCGAGAAGCACCTGTGCGAGCAGTGTGCGGCCGGTGAGGGCATCACCATCAAGGCCAACGTGCCGATCAGCCAGCTCCTGGAGGACTTCATTCTCCAATCGTCGCAGGAGGAGTCGCAGGCACAAACGCAGGAGCTGCGCTGCGAGGTGTGCGGGCTGACGTTCACCGCCTTCCGCAAGCAGGCGGTGCTGGGCTGCCCGAACGACTACGACGCGTTCGCCCCCCAGCTGGAGCCGCTGCTCGCCCGCGCCCAGAACGGCGCCACGCAACACGTGGGCAAGGTCCCCTCCCGCGCCGGAAGCACGCAGAAGAAGCAGACCGCCATCCTTCGCCTCCGCGGGGAGCTGAAAGACGCCGTGGCGCGCGAGGACTACGAGGCCGCCGCCGACCTTCGCGACCGCATCAAGTCGCTGGAGAACGAATGAAGCTCGCCGACCTGACACAACACGCCGGCGAATGGCTCCGCGGGGCCGGGCCCATGCACGACGTGGTCATCTCCTCCCGTGCCCGGCTGGCGCGGAACCTGGCGTCGCAGCCCTTCCTGTCGCGCTGCACCGCCACCCAGCAGCGCGAGATCGCCGAGCGGATTCGCGATGAGATCCTCGCGGCCGGGGTCGCGCAGAACGCGTTCTACGTCGACATCGCCGCGGCCGGGGCGCTGGACCGCGAGCTGCTGGTCGAGCGGCACCTGATCTCCCGCCAGCACGCCGAGGCGGACCACCCGTGCGGCGTGGCCGTCGGCGACACCGAGACCGTCGCCATCATGATCAACGAGGAGGACCACCTGCGTATCCAGGTGCTGCGCAGCGGTCTGCGGCTGACCGAGGCGGCCGAGGAAATCGAGCGGATCGACGACTGCCTGGAGCAGCGCCTGGACTACGCCTTCCACAGCAAGTACGGGTATCTGACGGCGTGCCCGACGAACGTGGGCACCGGCCTGCGGGTCAGCGTCATGCTGCACCTTCCGGCGCTGAAGATGACCGGGGAGATCGAGAAGGTCTTCCGTGCGGCCCAGGACATGCGCCTGGCGATCCGCGGGCTGTACGGGGAGGGCACCGAGGCCGGCGGGGACTTCTTCCAGATCTCCAACCAGACGACCCTGGGCAAGACCGAGCAGCAGATCGTCGAGGAGTTCTTCCAGCAGACGATGCCCCACTTCATCGAGTACGAGCGCCGCGCCCGCGAGGGGCTGATGAAAAACCGGAAGACGGCCTTGGAGGACAAGATCCACCGCTCGCTGTCGCTGCTGCGTGCGGCGCGGCTGATGAGCTCGGACGAGACCATGCACCTTCTGTCGCTGGTGCGCCTGGGCGCGAATCTCGGCCGGCTTCCCGAGATGGACCTCCGCACCGTCAACGAGCTGTTCCTGCTGAGCCAACCGGCCCATCTGCAGCGCGTCTGCGGGCGCGAGATGGACGACGCCGAGCGCGCCGAGGCGCGCGCGGAGTTTATCCGTCGCCGCCTGCTCCACGACAACTGACGCGGTCGGCGGCGCTTGAGCGGTCGCCCGCACCGCGGTACAGTTCGCCCATGAGCCCACCGGACCCCACTGCGCCCCCGGACGCGACGCGGCGACGGGACGTCGTCGTACCGGCCGCCCTCGCCCTCGCCGCCGCGGCCATGTGCCTCACCCGCGTCTGGAGCTACGATATCTTCTGGCACCTCGCGGGGGGGCAGTGGATGCTCGAGCACCTCGCCGTGCTCGGGCGCGACCCGTTCAGCATCGCCCCCCAGCCGGAGTGGATCAACGTTCACTGGCTGTTCCAGGTGATTGTCGCTTGCGTCCACGGCGTGGCGGGCTTCGCCGGGTTGTCCGTGCTCAAGGCGGTGCTCGGGGTCGCCCTTGCGGGCGCGTTCTTGGTGGCGGTGCGTCGGGAGGTCCCGCCGGCGTGGGCGCTGCTGACGGGCCTGTGGATGCTGCTGGTCACGCACGGACGCATCCGCGCCCGTCCGGAAGCACTGACGTTCGTGCTGCTCATGCTGACGATCTTCCTGCTGGACAGCGTCCGTCGAGGCGCCCATCCGCGGCGGCTGTGGTGGCTGGTGCCCGTGCATCTGGCGTGGGTCAACATGCACGGGTTGTTCGTCCTCGGCCTGGCCGTGACGTGGACGAGCGTGGGCGGCGCGTGGCTCGACCGCCGCCTCCGCCGCGACCCCCACGGAGCCCTGGCCACGCCGCGGGCGCTGGCGCCGGTCCTGGTGGCCACGGTCGCATGCCTGCTGACCCCTTGGCCGTTCGAGGCCGTCGCCCAGCCGCTCGTCCTTTGGACCCGCATCAGCGGGCAGGCCTACCACTACACCTACGGCGTCAGCGAGCTGGCGCCGACGCTGCGCACGGCGTCGCTGCACCATCCGGCCGTGCTGACGACCATCGCGGCCGCTGCCGTGTGCTTCGTCGCCCGGCGCCGGGTCCCGCTGGCCCACGGACTGTGGCTGGCGGGCGTCGCGACGGTGGCGTTGCTGGCCGCACGCAACCTGGCGCTGGTCGGCCCGGTCGGGGCGTACCTGCTGGCGGTGCACGGGGCGGACCTGCTGCGTCGCGTCGGCCGCGCCAGGCCGAAGCTGCGCCGGGCAAGCGGGCCCGCGTTGGGCCTGGGCTTGCTCCTGAGCGTCGGCGCCGTCGCCGGGTACGCGACCGAGACGGTCTATCGCGTCCGCGGCTCGCGGGTCCGCTTCGGCGCGGGGTTGCAGGCGGCGCAGTACCCGCGCGACCTGGCGCAGTGGCTGGCGGAGCTACCCGCCGACGGGGACGTGTACTGCGAGAACTTCGGCGACGCGTCGGTGTTCCTGTACCACTTCGCCGCGGGGCGCGAGACGCCGCGGAGGCGCCTGTTCATGGACGGTCGGCTCGAGGCCCACTCGCTCGAGCGGTTCATCGAGCACAACCGCATCCGCCAGCACCTGCTGACCGCCACGCTCGCCGAGCGGGTCGAGCTTCCGCCGGAGGTCCGGTTCGTCATCGTCAGCGCCGACGCGCCCGACCGCCTGGCGGCGATGGTTCGCAGCGAACGCTTCCGCCTGCTCCGCGTCGACCGCACGGCGGCGTGCTTCGGGGACACCCGCTGGCTCGAGCGCTTGGCGCTGCCGCGTCGCGAGGCCCAGCACGTCGCCGCCGGCGCGACGGACGCGCTGGACGGCTTCGACCACCCGCTGCAGCGTCGTGGGCGGGGACCGGCGGTGACCGGCGTCGACTTGCCGCTGCGCCGCTGGTACCGTCGCAACCCGCCCGCGGCGTGGCACAAGTTCGGGCGGATGCTCCGCGCGCTGGGCACGCCGACGACCCAGCCGCCCGTCGGCAGGGCCCATCCGGTCGCGGCCCGCTGCACCGTGCTGGCGCTGCGGTACCTGGAAACGGCGCGGGCGGCGGGCGTCGCCGACGAGCCGGCCGCAACCGGCGAGGCCGCGCGGGCCTACCAGCAGCGGATGGTGCAATGCGGCGTCGAGCTGTCGCACCGCCTGAGCGTGAACGTCCACGCCGCCCGGGCGCTGCATCTCTACCGCCAGCTCGACCTGCAGGACCTGTCGGACCCGCACCGGCTGATGTACGCCCTGCACCGCGTCCGGGCGTTGCTGCGGTCGTACCAGTTTGACGCGGCCGAGCGCGCCGTGCGCGACGTCCTGACCGCCCTGCCACCGGCGCAGCGCGTCAACCCGCCGCAACGCTACCTCCAGATGCACACCCGCGTGCTGGACAAGATCATCGACAGCGAGCGGAAGCTCTCCCGCCGGCGCCTGGAGATGCGCAGCCGAGGCGAGGATGTCGACCCATTGAGCGAGGCGCGCCTGCTGGCGTCGCAGGAGATCGGCCTGCCCGACCGCGCCATCGCCGCGCTGCGGGCCGTGCCCGCCGCGTCGGGAGAATCGCTGCTGCTGCTCGGCGACCTGCTGCTCGAGCAGGGACGGGCTGGCGAGGCCCGCGAGGCCTACGACCGCGCAGCGACCGCCGGTCCGGGTCCCGGAAGTTCGGTCATCGAGATGCGCCAGTACCTGTGCGACTGGGCGGAGGGCAAGGTGGTCGCGGCCGCAGAGGGGCTGGACAAGCGGCGCCTGGTCACGGACAGCTTGGCGACGCCCCTGGACCGGGCCCGGACGGCGTACTACGCGGCCGTGGCGTGGTTCGAGTTGGGCTGGTCCGATCGCGCCATGGCGGCCTTGTCGCAACTCAAGGAGCTTGCCGGTCGGCATGAGGCGGCCCGATACCACTACGCGCTGGCGCTGCGGAATTGCGGCCGGTTCGACGAGGCCGAGCGGCAGTTCGAACTGGTCGACGTGTCCCAGCGCCCCGGCGGCGCAACGTCGCCGGGCTCGCGCTGAGCGTCGTCTATGACGCGCGGCGCTGCGTCCGCCCGCGCGAGCCGATCTTGTGCTCCGTTCCGGTCAGCAGGCGTGCGATGTTCGCGCAGTGCCGCACGAGGATCAGCGCCGCCATCGCCCCGGAAAAGGCGACCAGAGGCCAAAGCCGCCCCACCGACCAGCCCAGCGCCGCCGCGAAGACGAACTGAAGCGGCACGAACGCCACCGCCGCCATGATACTGCCCAGCGACACGTAGCGGGTGGCGGCGGTCACCACGACCCACACCGCCAGGGCGCCGAGCCCGGGAAGCGCCAGGTACGGAAACACGCCGAGCACCACACCGAGCGACGTGGCCACGCCCTTGCCCCCGCGAAAGCCCAGCCACACCGGAAACACGTGCCCGAGAATCGCCGCGCAACCGGCGCCCAGCCAGGCCGCCTGGTACGCCGGCGGCGGTACCGCGCCGGCGTTGGCGGACCGCACGATCAGCCCGGCCGCCAGCGACGGTGTCAGGCCCTTGAGCAGGTCCAGCACGAAGCACAGGTAGCCCCACGCGCGACCGACGGCTCGGCCGACGTTGGTCGCCCCGACGTTGCCGCTGCCGACCTTACGGAGGTCGGCACCGCGGGCGCGGGCGATCAGCACGCCGAACGGCACGGACCCGAGGGCGTACCCGCCGAGCGGAAGCGCCGCGTACAGGATGACCGAGTGCACCGCCATCAGTGCCTCCCGAGGCGTTCGTAGATGCCAAGCAGTTCGTCGATGTAGCGCTGCATGCTCAGCGTCGGCGCCGCGGACAGACCCGCCCGGGCGTACCGCGCCCGCTCGTCGGGTTCGGACAGCTCGGCCATCGCCTCGGCGGCGGCACGCACGTCGCGCGGGGAGTCGACGACGATGCCGGCTGCCCCGTCGCAGGACGACGGATCCGCCCGCGGCGAGGCCGCGCCCTCGGTCAGCACCTCCGCAGCGCCGTTGTAGGCCGTCGTGATCGACGGGATGCCCCACCGCGTCGCCTCCAGCACCACGCGACTGCACGGGTCGTACCAGCTCAGCAATACGCACACGTCAGCGGCTGCATACCACCGGAACACCTCGTCCGTCCGCTCGACGAACGTCACGCGCCCGCCCACGTCTCGCAGGGACGCGTGGCGCGCGTAGGGCTCGGCGTGCTCGCGTCCGACGATCACCAACCGCCCCCTGCGTCCCCGCGCGGCGTGCGCCCAGCGGGCGAAGGCCTCGATGGTCCGGTCGACGCCCTTCAGCGCGAAGTTCGTCGCGACGGTCAGGAACAGTACCTCGTCGCGGTCCATGCCGAGACGGAACCGTTGCTCCTGGCGCCAGTCGTCGCGGCGGGGATCGTCCGGGGACGGGGCGTCCACGGCGTTGTAGACCACGTGGACGTTCTCGCTTCGCCCGTAATGCTCGGCGAACTCGCGGGCGACCATGCGGCTGACGGCCAGGCAGGCGATGCGCGCATCGCCAACGACCTGTGCCTCCAGCCGGGACATGGCGCGGCGGCGGGAGTTCAATCCGGCGGTCGCGCGGGCGACGGTGCGGGCAGGCAGGCACCGGCGGCGCAGGGATGCAGCCATTCGCGCGGGGACCGTTCCGCCGCGCGGCTCGTAGATATCGGCGACCGGGACGGGCAGCGTGGCGTGGACCACGTCGTAAACGCCCCGGACCGCGTCGCCGACGTCGCCGACGAAGGCCGCCAGGCGCCGCGCGTAGGTCAGCCCGCGGCGGCCCAGCGGGCGACAGACCACGCGGCCCCCGGCATCCGGCGCCGGGTCCGCGGCGGCGGCGTCCCCCTGACACAGGACGTCCACGTCGTGTCCGCGCGCGGCCAGGTGGCGGGCGATCTGCATCGTGGACCGCTCCCGCCCGCCGCGCGACGGGTCCATCCGTTCGATGACCAGCGCGATTCTCATTCGCCGTGCTCCCGTGCGCGCTTGCGCTCCGCGTGCCGTGCGATCCGCCGCGTCTTGCGCCGAACCGCTGCGTCAAGCGAGCCCCGCTCGCCGTCACTCGCCCGCGGTGCGTACGCGGCCAGCAGTTCCGCCCATCGCGCGTTGACCCACTCGCGGGGCATGGAGTACCTCAGCGCAGCCAGATCCTTGACGATCCACCGACGCCGGCGCCAGCGCGGGCGGAACATCCGCGCCAGGTCGATCAGGTACAGGTCCGTCCCCGCGCCGCCTGCGTCCAGGAACACGTGCGAGGCGTACAGGTCGCGGTGAACCCACCCGGCGCCGTGCAGCGTCGCCGCCAGTCGGCCGAGGGACGCGGCCAGTCGTCGCGACATCTCCTCCGCGTCGTCTGCCGCCAAGACGTCCTCGACGCAGCGTTCCAGCGCCTCGCCCGGAACCGCCGTGACGATCAGCCAGCTCCGCCCGCGGCGCTGCCCGCAGGCGACGGCGCGCATCGTCGGCACGCCGGCAGCTTGCGCCGCCCGGATGTTGTCGTATTCAACGCGCGCCGGTCCGCGCCCGCAACCGTGCGTCCACGCCCGTCGCAGCCGCGCTGGGGCCCGCTCGCGGGGGTAGCGTTTCAGATACAGCTCATGCCGCCGCCCGTTTGCGTCGGTCAGTTCCAACCGCGTCCGGCGCCGACCCGCGAGCCCGGGTTTGTCCAGCTCCTCGCCGGCGGCGAAGGCGAAGGCCCCGTCCACGGTGTCCAGGCCGGCCTCGCACAGCGCGGCTCGCAACGCCTCGTCCACCCAGTCGGCGACGATCATGCGCCGACCTCCGCGGTGTCGCGCGTCCCGGCGAGCAGGTCCTCGCACGCATCGAGCACCATGTCGGGGGTGATATGCTCCATGCACTGATGGTAGCCCGGCCCGGCCGGTTGGGGGCACAGCTTCCGCTGACAGGGCCCGCAGGGCACGTCCGCGCGGACGATCCGCTCG
>JBMCUM010000027.1:0-13221 GCA_048622595.1 Planctomycetota bacterium
CTGGTCCAGAACCTCGGCGCCGACGAGGCGGACCTGACGCTGTCCTGGGACGTCCGCGATCGGTTCGACGAGCCGGTGGTCGAGGGGGCCGAGGCGAACGTGCGCTGTCCGCCGGGTCGATGCGCGGTGCGGGAGCTGAGCTTCGCCGCGGACGGGACGGGCCCGTACGTCGCCGGCGCGGGGTGGCGCCCGGCCGGCGAGGCCGGCGGAACCCGGACGCACGTGTATCCCACGGGCGACCCCGCGTTCGAGTTCACCCCGCGCGTGGCGCTGGAGTGCCGCCAGTTCACCAAGGTCAAGACGGGGGTTTCGCCGGTGAAGGATCCGGCCGCGGCGGCGGGCGCGGTGGCGCCCGGCGAGGGCCCGCGCCGCGTGCTCGGCATCAAGTACGACTTCAACAAGCAGGAGGGCGCGACGCGCCGGGACTTTTTCGACATCGAGCTGCCCGGGCAGTTCGTCCGTAGCGGACGGCGGCTGCGGACGGTGACGCTGCGCCTGAAGAATACCGACCTGGGCGACGGACGCGGAAACGACACGCGCGGGCAACTGTTCGTCGAGGATTTCGACGGGCGGGTCCGGTCGTTCGAGACCAAGGCGCTGGCCCGGACGCGGAGCTGGGAGACGTACGAGTGGCGGATCGATTCGTGGCGCGACGGAGTGCTGTCCTATCCGCTGCGGCGGGTGTTCGTGCGGTTCTACAAGACGCGCCCGAAGAACTGGGGCATGCTGCGGGGCAACGCCGGCGGGCTGATGCTCATCGACCACGCGCGGTGTACGGCCGACGACCGCGCGTCGCTGCGGTTCAGCGTGCCCAACGGTCGGCGGGTCCTGTCCGCGCTCGGCGACGTCCGCTCGCCGGACCCCAAGCACCTGAAGGCGGCGCCCGCCGAGGCCGGTCGGGAAGGCGACCGCTGCCTGGGCATCGAGCTTGCCGACTTCCGGGGCGACCGTCGCCTACCGCTCGTCCGTAAGATCCCCGGCGCGCCCGTCCGCCTGACGATGCGGGTCAAAAGCGAGGCCGCAGGCCTGCGCATCCAGCCCGTCGTCCGCGCCGCCTCCGAGCGAGGCGAGCTGTCCCTGCCCGCGCGGTCCGTGGCGGCCGATGGCGAGTGGCAGCGGCTTCAGTGGCTTCTTCCCGGCGCGGGGCAGGGCAAGTACCACCCGGCCTGGGCGCACGTCCTGAGGTACCCGTTGTCGCTGTCGTCGCTGACGCTGCGGTCTGCGAAGCAGGTCAGCGGGCGCGTGTGGATCGACGAGATCGCGTTCGATTCACAGCTCGCCCCCGACGAGATGCTGGCGATCGACGTGGCGGTCGATGCGCCGTACGCCGAGGGCACCTGTCGGCCGTCGCTGGACGTGCGCGTGCGCAGCAACGCCCCGCGGGCGCTGGAGCTGCCCCTGCGCTGGGGCGTCCGCGACGCGCGCGGCGAGGTGCTGCTCGAGCGGACCGAGGAGGTCACCCTCCGTCCGGGCGCGTCGCTGGAGCTCGATCTCGACGCGGTGGACTTCTTCACGACCGAGGGTCCGCACGAGATCCGCGTCGAGCTGCCTGCCGTGCGGGACGGTGGCGAGCCGGTCGTCGGACGACGGACGGTGGTTCTGCCGAACGCGGCCTTCGTCGTCGAGGATTTCGAGACGGGCGCTTTGCCGGACGGTGGACGCCGCTCGCGCGACGCGGCGCGCAAAGGGCGGTACGGACTCGAATCGGCATATGAAAAGGGCGGGGTCCGCCGAAGGATCCCCTTGCGGCGGCAGCTTCCCGGATACGCCTCGGCCGTCGGGATGTGGGTTCACGGCAAGGGGGAGGATCTGCGGATGCGGCTGCGCGGGCGCGACTACGGCCGGACCGATCACGTGGCGTCCGACTGGGTGCGGGTGGACTGGACGGGCTGGCGTTTCGTGAGCTTCCCGCTGCCCGGCGGCGACCCCGACGCGTTCGAGGTCGAGGCGCGAGGGCGCCTCCACTACCCCTACACCCTCGATGAGATCGAGTTGCAGGGCAAGGCCGCGGCGGATGGCCGCGTGTGGATCGACGACGTGTCGGTCTGCACCACGATCCCGCCGGAGCGGCTGGTCGGCGCGCGGCTGCGCCGCACGCTTCCCGGAACGACCGTCACGCGCGGCTGGACGCCGGAGATCGCCGTGGAGAACCGCTCGCTGCAGCGCGAGCTCGACGGCGTGTTCGCCTGGCAGGTCCGCCGCGGGAGCACTGCCGACGCCGCCTGCGACTGGGGCGGGGCGCAGGTGGTGGCCGAGGGCAGCGAGGAGCTGAGCATCCCGCCCGGCGGACGCGTCGTCCGGAAGCTCGACTGGCGCGCCGACCGCGCCGCGCCCTTCCACGTCCGCTGGTCGGTTCGGTCGCGGTCCACGCAAGCGGCGCTGGAGCGGACGGCCGACTGCATGGTGGTCCCGACGCCGCGCGAGGGCGAGACGGACCCGGCGGCTGCGCTGGGCGACGCGGACCTGCTTCGGACGTACGGGCGGGTCGAGACGGACATGCTGGCGATCACCTGGAACGAGCTGGAGCCGCGCCCGGGCATGAAGAACTTCGGGCCGTTCGACAGGCGCATCCGCTCCCGCGTCGCGGCGGGCGTCGGGGTCGTGGGCCGACTGGGGTTCTCCACCTGCTGGAACTCCCCCGACGGGTTCTTCAACGGTCACATGTGGACCGGGGACGCCTACGCCTTCCCCCGGGACCTGCGGTGCTGGTACGAGTACGTCTACGAGACGGTGCGCCGCTACAAGCGATGGATCGACTGCTGGGAGGTCTGGCCGCACCCCAAACAGGCCGCCGGCGCCGCCAACATGAGCTTGAAGCGGTACCTGCGGCTTCTGAGCGTCGCCCGGGCCGCCATCCGTCACGCCGACCCCGACGCCCGCGTGGCGATGGGCACCCTCGGCGCCGAGGGCATGAACACGTACCTGCCGCGATTCCTCGACGCCGGCGGCGGCGAGCTGGTCGACGTGGTCCTGCTGGACCCGATCGACCTGCTGCTCAGCCCGGAAGCGGGCTTCCTCCAGCAGCGCGTCGGGGAGGTGGTCGACCAGGTCGAGCGAAGCGCCCCCGCCGCAGAGGTGTGGGTCAACCAGCTCAACTGGAGCACCGCCGATGCCGAGCATCCGGACGCCGGCGTCGCCGAGTCCGTCCAGGCCGACTTCCTCGTCCGCGGAAAGACCCTCTGCCGCGCGGCCGGTGCCGACCGCGTCCTGGTCGGGCTGGACCGGGGCGACAGCGAGCGTCCCTCGGCGAGCACGGCCTACCGGGCCGGCGGAACGTGGAACCTGAAGCCGGCGTTCCTGGCCAATCGCGTCTTCGACGAGCGCCTGGGCGCGGCGCGGCACGTGGCGGAGGTCTTCCTGCCGGACCGCGCCTTCCGCTGGGCGTACTGCCACCTGTTCGAGACGGAGGAGCACGCGGTCGCCATGATGTGGCGCCGCAGCGGGCACAGCCGCCTGACGCTGCCCGACGGCGCCGAGCCGATCGAGGCGCGAGACGTGTACGGCAACCGCGAGGCCGTCAGCGACGGCGTGGTCCGCCTGGGGCACAGCCCGGTGTATCTGTATTTCGACAAGGCCGATCTCGGGGTGCTGCGCGAGCGCCTGCCCGTGGCGGGCATGGAGTATCGCGACCACGAGCACTCGCGATGGAAGCGCGACCTGCTGGACTGGGTCGACACGGGCGGGGAGCCGCCGAAGGGGCGCTCCTACCAGGCCGAGGGACGCGGCGAGGCCCGCGAGGTCCGCGGCGTGTATCGCGACGGCGCGGTGACGAGCTGCGAGGTCAACACGATCACAGGGGGCGAGTCGTTCACGGTCGACGTGTCCGGGCTGGGCGAGGGGCGGGAGCTGTTGATTCTCCGCCGCGTCGACCTGGGGCAGGAGCATCAGAAGTTCGCCGTCGAGGTCGACGGGGGCGAGGTCGCCCGGTACGACCTGGCGTCCGTGCGGGACGTGACGAAGCCCGACGACAAGCGGTTCTTCGATCTGGCGATCCCGGTCCCCGCCGGGCGGCTGGACCCGTCGGGCAAAGGTCGCGTCACGGTGCGCTTCGGCGCGCTGGACGAGGGGACGCTGACGACGGGGCTGACGCGCTTCTACGCCAGGGGGGACGGCGCCGTGTACCTCAGCGACATCGACTATGTCGCCGGTCGGCAGAGCACCATGGTTCCGCGGATGGACGAGAACATGCTGGGCCGTCCGCTCCGCGTCGCCGACGGGGCGGTGGATAAGGGCGTGTGCACGCACGCGCGGGCGCGTCTGGCGTACCTTCTGGGCGGGCGGTTCCGCGCGCTGCACTTCACGCCGTCGCTGGAGGCGACGCCGGAGAGCGGCTCGGTCGTCTTCGAGGTCATCGTGGACGGGAAGAAGGTGTACGAATCGGACGTGCTGACGCGATACCAGACCGCCGAGCCGGTGACCGTCGACCTTTCCGGCGCGCAGGTCCTGCAGCTTCGCCTGGACCACGGCGCCGACGGAATCGAAGGCGATTGGGGCGTCTGGTCCGACGCGCGTCTCGACGTGGCGAGGAGATGATCCGACATGCCGCAACGACCGCCGACAACGAGGACCACACGCACCGGCGCCGCGATCGGCGCGGCGCTGCTCGGACTTGCGGCGCTCGGCGCGGGCGCCGCGCGGGGCGCGGAGTTCACCGTGCGCCTGGTCAAGGCCGACCACCCCGACGAGCTCGTCCAGGCCCGGGGGTTGGATCAGGCCCGCAAGCAGCAGACCGAAGAGGACGAGAAGCCCGAGGGGACCTCCTCGGGCAAGCCGTCGTTCTTCGACCTGACCAGCCGCACCGACCGCAGGAGCGGAACGCGCGTGGTGACGTGGGTGCGGAACTTCCGGGTGGACGGAAAGCCCGTCTTCCAGAAGCGCTACAAGGGCAAGT
This sequence comes from Planctomycetota bacterium, assembly GCA_048622595.1. Classification (GTDB taxonomy): domain Bacteria; phylum Planctomycetota; class Phycisphaerae; order SM23-33; family SM23-33; genus JAGXKT01. The sequence continues at coordinate 4,892 of JBMCUM010000027.1, forward strand.
TCCTGCTCCGCGAGCCGACCGCGACGATCGAGCTGGACGACGGCGAGCACGTGCTCGACCCCGGCGGTCACGTCGTGACCGTCGCCGGCGAGAAGGTGACGACCGAGGACCCGGAGCTCCGCGTCGAGGGATCGGTGATCTCCGTGCCGTGCTATCCCGTCTTCTTCGGCGGGCTGGACATGTCGGCCGATCCCGACGCGCCGCTGGGCGAGCGGTTTGCGTATCTGCCCGGGCGGTACTTCAGCGTGCAGGCGTTCGACGAGACGGCGCCGCCGGACGGCGCCGACGCCGATGCCCCCCGCCGCGAGGCGTGGACGGACCTTCTGGTCGAGCACGGGGACTTCAAGCCGCTGATCGTCTACCTGCCCGCCAACACGCGCGACAGGGCGTACCGCATCCTTCCCAGCGGTGACGAGCTGAAGGTCTCCGACGGGCGGGTACGCATCGGCGATCGCGTGTTCGACAGCGGCGTGCGCGTCGAGGACGACCTGCAGGTGTGGATCCCGCGCTATACGCAGCGCGTGGTGGTTCGCCAGAAGACCCAGACCTTGGGCGGCAGGACCAGCGGCCCGTCGTTGCTGCACGTCTCGCTGGAGCGGGCGTCGAAGGACCGGCGGTCGCGGTTCACCGAGGCGGCCTCGGCGACCGTCCCATCGGCGCCGACGCCCCCGATGAGGGGCACGAGCACGTTCACGCTGGAGAAATGGCACTACTTCCACCTGCTGCCCGACCGGCGCCTGCGCGACTTCCGCGTCGGGCCCGCCGACCTGCCCCCGCCCGAAGGCATCGAGATCCCCAGCGACCTGACGGACTTCCCCCACCGCCTTCTGGTGGCCGACAACCGCCATCCGGCCTCGGACGCGGCGCTACATCTGGCTGTGGCGCTGGATCGCAACACCTGCCGCGCCGGCGAGCACATCCGCGCCCGGGTCCGGTTCGCCGACGTGTCGGCCGAGGTGCTCGGCGAGGCACAGGTTGCGGCCTTCATCCGGGCCAAGGACGCCCGCGACGGCCCGTGGCAGCCGGTGTCCGTCACGCCGGCCGAGGCGTCCGGCGACCTGTATCACCTGGCGTTCCCGGATTCGGCGGACGGGCTGCACCGGCTGCGGGTGGTGGTCGACCGCGGGGGCGCCGCGTCGCCGGAGTCCCGGCTGCACGCGGACTTTACCGTGGGCCTGGAAGCCCCCGATGCGCCGCAGGGCTCGGTGTCGGTGTTCACCCATTACAACCGCGAGTCCTTCCACGAGGGCGAGGGCATCGAGCTGGTCACCGTCGTCAAGACCGCCTCGCCGGTCAAGGGCACGCTCGAGGTGCACTGGCAGCACGCCGACGGCGGCGCGAAGGTCACCGCCGTCCGCAGGCCCGTCGACCTGCCCGCCGGCGAGCATCCGACCGGCTTCTACGTCCCGCCGGAGTTCACCATCGCCCTGCGCCCGGGACGGTATCGCGTCTCCGCGTCGCTGGGCGATTACGCCTCCCACGAGGCGATGGTCACCCTCGTCAGCCGCAAACGCGACACGCCCATGCGCATCGCCATGCACGGCGGGGGGTTCACCCCGACGGTCATCGGGTACGGCAACGCCGACGGCCGGCGGGTGCTGATCGACAATCTCAAGTCCATCGGGATCAACCAGGTCATCTCCCCGCCGACGGGCCTCGGCAGCCGCGCGCTCGAGAAGACCTGGCAGGAGCGTGTTGACACGGCGGGCCTGTGGTCCCTGCCGGCCAAGGGCTACCTGTATCGACCTGACCGGTTCCAGGCGTCGATGGACGCGTTGCTGGCCGCGGGGATGGAGGCCTGGTTGTGGCGAACGGCGTTGATCGAGAACGTCCGGTGGGGCCCGTTCCCGGAGCTGGACCACGACCGGTACACGCTTCAGTACCTCGCGAAGCTGGCCCGTCGCTGGCCCAACGCCGTGGGCATCGACATGAGCTGGTGGATGGCCGTCAACTACACGGACATGGGCAAGCGCCCGGGGCTCAACGAGCCCGAACAGCAGGAGGTTCGCCGCAAGCTGTTCGCGAAGCGCTACGAGCAGCGTTTCGGCGAGCCCGTCCCGGAGCAGAAGGCGCTGCGTCAGGCCTGCGCCACCGGCGAGAACTACCAGGAGCTTCGCCGGCGCTGGTTGCAGCGGTTCTACATGAGGGCGGGACTGCTGGGTGAGACCTGCGACCAGTTCAGCCGGGCCATCCACCGCGTCGACGATGACCTGGAGTGCACCGTCGTGGAGTTCGACGTCTGCGCCCAGGGGCCCCACTACGCCGTGGTGCCCGAGATCATGTACGCCGAGCTTCCGCTGAGCCGGTGGGGCAGCACGTGCGAGCTCGGCTCGCGCCCGCTGAACACGGCGTTCATGACGGCGCTGGGGGCGTTCGACCCGTCCAAGCGGGTCTCGACGCTGAACCTCGGGATCGACTTCCACAAGCCGCACCTGCTGTTCGACCGGGACCAGCTCTGGCAGCGATCGTACATGGCGCTGGCGTGCGGCGCCGACGAGATTGGGTACAACCGCCTCAACCAGCACCGCGCGGTCCACGGCTCGCGCAAGCTGGCCGGCGGGCCCGGTCCCGGCGCCTGCCACCTGCTCGGGAAGAATCACCTGCTGGAGCATCTCGCCCTGTCGGCGCTGAACCGCGGGTTGCGCATGTACGGCGGGGTCTTCGACCAGGCCGAACGCCGGCGCAAACTCGCCGTGCTGTATTCCCAGACCCAGCGAGGGCTCGAGCACACCTACCAGGCGATCGAGTGGCACGGGCTCAACCCGCTGGTCATCAAGCAGAACCCGCCGTTCCACAAGGGCACCCAGCAGATCCGCGTGTTCGGCGCGTTCTACTCGCTGCTGGCGTCGCACATGCCGGCCGACGTCATCACGGAACACGGCATCCGGAACGACAAGCTCGGCAAGTACGAGGGGGTGGTGATCACCGGCCTGGAGGGGCCGCTGCCCGAGGACGTGGTCCGCAAGCTCGAGGCGTACATCGACGCCGGCGGGGTGGTGCTGATGGACGACCTGAACCGGTCCCGCATCCCCGGGGTCTCCACCGACATCCGCGGGGCGAAGCGCCTGGAGTTCGGCTTCGACGTGGTCAAGACCGGCTGGTCGGACGCGGCGTACCGCGGCATCCGCCAGGAGTTTCTCAAGATCCGCCAGCCGCTGCGGGAGGTGCTCGACGAGCACTTCGACGCCTGGGCCCGCTGCGACGACTACGAGACCTACCTGTCGCGGCGGAGCTGGGGCGACAGCGACTTCCTGATCGTCTCGTCGGACCGGGTCGCCGAGGACGGCGATTTCTACGGGCAGTACGAGCGCGAGCCGTCGACAGCGACCGTCACCGTGCGGCGCGAGGACGCCGTGGTGTACGACCTGATCGACCAGCGGCGCGTCGAGGTCACCGAGGCCGGGGACGGGAGCAGCACCTTCGACGCGGTGCTGACGGACGTGGGGACCAAGCTGTTCGCCGTGCTGCCCGACGAGCCCGCGGCACCGCGCGTGCGGATCAACCAAAGCGTCCGAGCGGGCCGGGCGCTGAGCGTCGAGGTCCGCACGGACCCGCCCGACGGCGCCGACGCCGGGCCCGGCGTGCTGACGCCCATCCAGATCACCGTCACCGGCGCCGACGGCGAGCGGCGCTACCGCGTCTATCGCGCCGTCCGCGGCGCCGGGCCGTTCACGGAAACCTTCAAGGTGGGGCGCAACGAGCCCGCCGGGCAGTGGCGGGTGAGCGTGTGCGAGCTGTTTTCCGGAAAGACCTCCGCCGCCCGGTGCGCCGTGACGTCGAACGACTCGCCCTGGCCGGAGGCGACCGAGCCGCCGGCGACGGCCGTTCACGATGCCGAACGCGTCCGCTCGTTCCTGTCGCGCAAGAAGAAGGTCGCCGTGGTGTACGAGGCGAGCGACGCGGGGATGCGGGCTGTGGCTCAAAGGGCGGCGGAGATCCTGGACGCCCGGGGGATCGAGGCGTCGCTGATGACGACCGACGAGGTGGGCTTCATGGACCGCCGGGAGGTGCGGATCGGCTTCGCGCGGCAGGGGTTGACGTTCGATCTCAAGACGGACGTGGTGCTGCTGGACCGGCGCGGGTCCAACGCGCTGGTCAGCGCGCTGGCCGGCGTGTTGCCCGTTCGCCCCTGCCTCAGCTACCCCGCGCCCGGACGCGCGGTGGTCATGCACGTCGTGGCGCCGTTCAGCTTCGGCAACGACGCGGTCGTCGTCACCGGCGGGGACATGGCGGGACTGCGCCGCGCCGTGGAGCGGCTCGCGCATCCCGAAAAGCTCGCCGACGCCCACGCCCCGGCGGTCGCGCAGGTCGAGCCCGCGCGGACGGAACTCGTCGCCGCGTCGCCGCCGGGCGAGCCCGCGGCGGTCCCGGACATCCTCGATGCCGACCTGCACGGGCTGCCGGTGACGCACCTGCTGCCCGCCGCCGACGGCGACCGTATCCTCGCCGTGCTCGGGACGCTCGGGGACAACCTGCACATGCTCGATGGCGACGGACGGCGCGTCTGGTCCGGCAAGGGCGCCAAGAAGTGGACCGAGCACTGCCGCCTGACCCCGTCCGGCGAGGTCGTCGCCGTCTGCCCGAGTCGCAGCGTCTACCACGTTGACGCCGGAGGAAACACCGTCCGGCGGATGGAAGACCTCGGCCGGGCCGCGCTGTCCGCCGACGGCCGCACCATGATCGTCTGCGACCGCGACCGGACGTACGGGATGCGACTGAACGGGGAGCAGTTGTGGGAGATCGACCACTTCCCCAAGCGCAAGACGTGGGAGGCGATGGCCGGCTTCCACCACCGCGACGACTGGGTCGCCCTGGCGCCCGACGGGCAGGTGGGGCTGATCTTCAAACGCAACTACATGCGGACGGTCGATATGCGCAACGGCAGGACGGCGCTGGCCCACGAGTTCGAGCCGTTCGCGTTCCAGCGTGCCCACCTTGACCCGGCCGCGCACTTCAGCGCCGATTCCCGGCTGCTGGCCGTGACGACAAACGTGGGGCACGTATACGTCTTCACCCGCAGCGGTCGGACGTACGAGTTCCGGGGCATGTACGAGGCGCCGTACCGCACGCCCGGGCGCGGCCTGCCTGGCTCCGAGCTGGACGCCCCGCCCGTCAACGCCGAGTCGAACCCGACGCACTTCATCAGCATGCACCCGCGGGGCAAGTCCATCCTGATGGGCTTCACCAGCGACCACGTCGTGCTGCTGAACCCGCGGGCCGAGGCGACCCGGACGCTACGCTTCGAGCACATGGTCAGCGCGGGCGCCCTGCTGGGCGAGGGCTTCGTGGTCTACGCCGACGGGCACCTGCGCTGGTACGACGAGGCCGGCGAGCCGCTCCGCAAGGTCGCCGCGCCGCTGGTGTATACCATGGCCGCGATGCCGGACGGCGAGTCGGTCGTGTGCGGGACGCCGGGCGGGACGGTCTTCCGCGTCGACGGCGGCGGGGGACGCGTGTGGCGCCGTCGCCTGCGCCTGCCCGACGAGCGGGGCGTGGACCGGCAGTTCGCGCAGCTTGCCGCCGCCGAGCGCGTCAAGCTCAAGGCCCACACGCTGTACGACACCGAGATGCAGCAGATCGAGGCGAACGTGACGCTGCTGGGCAACGTCCTTCCGGCGATCGCGGACGAGAAGGCGTGGAAGGCGACCGCCGCCGCGTGGGATGACGCCGCCGCGGTGGTCGACGCCGGAGGCACGCTCGCCCGTCGCGTCGACGCCGGCCGGCTGGCGCCGTCGTCGGCCTACGTGCTCGAGGTCGCCTGCGCGGCGGTGGACGTCCCCGGGCGCGTCGAGGCCGAGGTCGAGGTCGCCGACGGGACCGGCGAGCCGGCCACCATCAGCCGGACGATGGACGTCGGGTTGGACGGGTCGGACGTGCTCGTCCTTCCGGTCAAGACCGGACCCGAGCCGAAATCGGCCGTGGTGCGCGTCGGCGTGCTCGCCGGCGAGCGCTGCCGCGTCGAGCGCGTCACCCTGCGCCCGCTCCACTACGACATGGACAACGTGCTCGCCGTCCCGGAGGCGTTCGCGGGCGACACCAAGACCGCCCGAAGCGCCTTGCGCAAGCGGGCCAAGATCAGCTTCCGCGTCCTGCACAACCGCGCGGGCATGTTCGACATGACCCGTCAGGTCGAGCCGGTGGACATGGTCGACTCCCGTGTCGCCGGACGCCGCTGGAGCCCCGGCGGGTACACCGGCGGGGTGGAGCTGTCCCTGGACCGCCCGCGGAGCATCGGCGCCGTAACCTTCTACGACGACCCGCGCGACCCGCAACGCTACAAGAACGGGTACTTCATCGACTACTACCACGCCCCCCCGCAACCCGAGGAGAAGCGCGACCCCGACTCGGCCGCGCACGTCGACGAGATCGACTTCAAGGAGAAGTACGGCGGCGAATGGCGCCGTCTGCTGACCGTGCGCGAGTGGAAGGGTCCCGTCCACGCCCACAGCTTCGATACGCCGGTGACGACCGACCGGTTGCGCATCCTGGGCTTTTCCAACCAGTCGGCCTCGCGGGGGATCCATATCAGCGAGGTGGAGGTGTACGAGACGGCCTGGCCGACGTCGGGCGGGTCGTTCCGCCGGGCGCGGTACGTGCGGAACGGTCGGGTGCGCGGCGAGATGCGCGTGGTCCGCCGCGTGTACGGAAGCCGGCTGGGCGGGCGAAGCCCGAACTTCACCGCGCCGGTCTTCGCCGACGGGGTGCTGTACCTGGGCGTGGGGCATCGCCTGATGGCGACGCGGTTCAACGCCGAGGCCGACCGCCTGTGGGAGTACGAGTCCGAGCGCCGCAAGCTGGTGCGGGGCACGCCCACCGTCGCCGGCGAGCTGGTGCTGTTCGGAAGCAGCGACCACATGCTGCGCGCCGTGGACCGCTCCACCGGAGAGCTTCAATGGAGCTTCGCGGCCAACTTCAAGGTGCTCGGCTCGTGCTGCGTGATCGGGTCGACCGTGGTGCAGGGCGCGGCCGACGGGGTGGTCTACGGAATCGACCTGCACACCGGTGAGCAGCAGTGGCGGTTCGACACGGGCCTGGCGATCCGCTCGGACGTCGCGACCGACGGGCGCCGTGCCTACGTCAGCTCCGGTGACGGGAAGGTCTACGCCATCGACCCGAGCGACGGCGAGCCGGACTGGTCGTTCGCCACGGGCGGCGCCGTCCGCTCCGGCGTGGTCGTCGGCGGCGACAAGCTGTACGTCGGGTCCGACGACGGGTGCGTCTACGCCCTCGGCCTGTCCGACGGCGAGGTCAAGTGGAAGCGCCGCACCGGCGACTACGTCGAGGCCGCACCGGCCGTGGACGACGAAACCGTCTACGTCGGCTCGCTCGACGGCTCGCTCCGCGCCTACGACCGCCACAGCGGCGAGCCGCGCTGGCGGTTCGACGCGGGCAAGCCCATCCGCCACGCCGCCCTGGTCATGGGCGACGACGTATTCTTCCACGCCGGCGGCCGCCGGCTGTGGCGCCTGGACAAGCGTTCGGGCGAACAGGTCGAGGTCCTCGACTGCGGGCGACACGCCCTGACCACGGACCTGTCGGCGTTCGGCGCCCGCATGATCGGCGTCGGCGCTAGCGGCGGCGGGTACCTCGTCATCGCCGGCGGTCCGCGAAAGTGACGGGCCCGGCTGGCGCTACTCCTTGACCGCCATCAGGTCCGCCACGTGGTCCACCCGCTGGCCGGTGAGCGTGTAGAAGTCCATCGAGATGCCGTCGGGTCCTGCGGTGAACAGGCAGTACCCGTGCTGCGACGACAGCAGCTCGGGCGTCCACGGCGTCTTCTGGCGGGCGTAGTACGGCGCACCGCCCGTCCCGGCCGTGATCTGCCAGACCGGGTGGGCGAACGCCGCGTTCGGGCTGTACGTCTCCAGCTTTCCGTCGCCGTCGGCATCGTCGGCGTCGGGCAGGCCCACCGGCGTGGCCGCGTCGACGCGCAGGCGGTGATACTCGTGCTCGTCCCCGGCCAGCACCGCGGCGACCTTGGACGACCGCGCGACCGCCTCCCAGAACCGGTTGCGGACCTCGATGATGCCCTGTGCCGCGGGGCGGACCGTCCCGTCAGGCCCCTTGACCGCCGCGCGGACGCTGTTGTCGCCGTTCCACCACATGCCATCCTTGACGTGCCCGCCGCAGGGGAAGACCGGCTCCTGGGCATACAGCAGGATGTAGCGGATGCTCTTGTCGCGCTCGGCCTCGGCGAGAGTCTGCTCGATCCACTCGAGCTGGTCGTTCAGGATGTAGCCCTCCGGGCAGCCGCCCCACGTGTGCACCTTGGCCCCGGTGGTGTACCAGTAGTTGTTGTTGAACGCGATGCACAGCACCGGGCCGTACTG
>JBMCUM010000028.1:0-13194 GCA_048622595.1 Planctomycetota bacterium
CCGTGAAACGCCCGGCGCCAGTTCGCCTGGAAGGGATCCAGCGAGGTCGCGTCGCCGTTGCCGACGGCCGCGATCGCTGCCGGACCCTCCACGGAGAACTCGACCCGCGTCTCGGCGCCGCAGCAGACGGTGTCGGCGGCGTCGCGCACCTCGACCAGCACGAAGGCCAGCGCATCGGCCGGGTCGCCGGCGTCCATGAACTGCAGCGCCGCCGACAGCTTCTCGGGCGCGCCGGCGGTGCGCACGACGGTCTCGCCCACCGGGTCGTGCCCCTCGTCATAGGCGACGGCCTTCAGCTCGCCCGGCTCGTAGACGACGTCGTTCCACACCAGGCGGTAGCGTTCCATGAGCGTCTTGACGTTCTTGCAGCGTGCGCCGAGAGACCTGCCGTTGAGGAACAGCTCCACGGCGGCGTGGGACGTATAGCAGTGCACGGGAATGACGGACCCTTCCCTGCCCGGCCAGGTCCAGTGGGGCAGCAGGTGAAGCGTGCCCTTCTCGGGCGCCCAGCGGCTCTGGTAGAGGTAGTAACGGTCCTTGGGGATTCCGCACAGGTCGACGATGCCGAAGTAGGAGCTCCGCGCCGGCCACTCTTCCTTATAGGGAGCGGGCTCGCCGAGGTAATCCCATCCGGTCCACACGAACTGACCCAGCACGAAGGGGCACTCGTCCTGGTACCGGAATTCGATATCGGGTGGGTAGCCCCAGCTCGGCGCGGCCAGGTCGTATGCGGGAACCTGATTCGAAGGATGCAGGGCGTCTCGCTCCTCGACGGGCGGGGGGAGATACTCGTGGCGGGACGAGATGCAGGACTCCGTCTCGCTTCCGTAGGTGATCCACTCGGGATGGGCCCGCTTGAAGGCGGCGTACTGGTGCGGGCGGTAGTTCCAGCCGACGACGTCCACGGCGTCGGCGAGCCCGTTGGCGATGGCATCCTCGGCCATGTTGAACCCCGCCGTCGTCGGTCGCGTCGGGTCCTCGCGGTGGCAGATGGCGGTCAGGCAGCGGGCGGTTCGCCCGCCGTCGGGCTCGCGCTGATCCAGGACCTCGTTTCCGATGGACCACAGGATGACGCACGGATGGTTGCGGTCGCGCCGGATCATGGCGCGGAGGTCCCGCTCGGCCCACTGGTCGAACAGGATGTGATAGCCGTTGTCCACCTTCGCGACGCGCCACTCGTCGAAGGCCTCGTCGATGACGAGGAACCCCATTTCGTCGCACAGGTCCAGGAGCTGCGGCGCCGGGGGGTTGTGGCTGGTGCGCAGGGCGTTGCAGCCCATCTCCCGAAGGATGTGAAGCTGCCGCCTCGCCGCGACCTTGCTGAAGGCCGCGCCCAGCGGTCCCAGGTCGTGATGCATGCACACCCCGCGGAGCTTCACGTTGCGGGCGTTGACGAAAAGCCCCTCGTCCGCGTCGAACCGGAGGTGGCGTATACCGAAAACCGTCTCGCAGGCATCCACGACGCGACCGCGGGACCGGACCACGCTGACGGCCTTGTACAGATACGGCCGGTCGGGCGACCAGAGCTGCGGGGCGTCCACGTTGAAGTCCTGCGTCACCTCGCACGCCGGCTCGGCTCGCGGGGTCGCGGTGCGGCGGGCGACCTCGGCGCCCGCGGCGTCCAGGATGCGGGTCTCGAGCTGCACGTCGTCGGTCGGCTCGTCGTGGCTGACGAGCTCGGTGCGGACCCGGACCACGGCTGCGTCCGGCTCGACGACCGGCGTGGTGACGCAGGTCCCCCAATGCGCCACGTGGACGGGGCTGACCGTAATGAGGCGCACCGGCCGGTACAGCCCCGCGCCGGGATACCAGCGCGACGCCAGGGGCTTGTTGTCCAGGCGTACGGCCAGGACGTTCCGCCCCCTGCGGACGTGCCGGGTGATATCGAAGGCGAAGGAGGCGTACCCGTACGGCCAGGTGCCGACGCGGTCGCCGTTGACGAAGACCTGGGCGTGGCTCATGGCGCCGTCGAACTCGACCAGGGCGCGCTTTCCGCCGTCGAGGTCCGCGTCGAATCGCAGGCGATACCACGCCGTGCCCACGTGCGGCAGACCGCCCGTCCGCCCGACGTGCCGCTTCGCGGCGACCTCGGCATCGGCCACGATGGCCGTGTGGTGCACGTCGTGGTCCTTGTCGAAGGGCTCGCCGATGGCCCAGTCGTGCGGTACTGTGACGGTCCGCCAGGCGGAATCGTCGAAGTCGACCTTCTCGGCGCCGGCGGGGTCGGTTCGCGAGAAGGACCAGGGTCCGCTCAACAGCGTCTGCGTCCTCGGGTTCTCGGACATGGCTGGGGGTTCTCGCGAAAGCTTGCGGGTTTCGTCGTCCCTGCGGCGATGCAGGACCGGCGGACGGTCGTCACGCCGGCGGATTATGGAACATTCTGCACGGCCCGCCCTGCCGGCCCGCCGCGGACCGCGGCTCCCCGGGCGGCTCACTCCGCCTGGATGTCGGTCTCGCTGATCCACCCGGCGGGGCCCAGCTCGCCGCTGAGGAACCGCTGGTGGAAGTTCCGTCTTTCGCGCGACGCGGTGGGCAGCTCGTCCAGCGGCGGGCCCTGCTCGGTCATGCGCGGGTCCTCCTGGGCGAGCAGCTCGTCCTCCATCTGGCGGCGCATCGCCTCCTTGAGGGGTTGATGCTCCGGCGCGTCGGCGAGGTTGTCCAGGCAGTCCGGGTCTTCGGCGACGTTGTACAGCTCCTCGGGCGGACGCTTCGCGAACGACCACTGCCAGTACCGCCCCTCCTCCGGGTCGCCGCGGCGGGCGAGGATCTCCGTCTTGGTCGGTCCCCCGTCGGCGTTCATGTATCCGGTCTCCGGGTTTCCCGCCGGCCAGCGGTCCGGCTCGAAGTTGCGCAGGTACAGCCAGCCGTCCTTGAACATCCCACGGATGGGGTAGCCCACGTCGCCGGGCCGGCCCAGGTCGTGGCGCTCCTTGCCGATCAGCACGTGGTCGCGGTCGGGGCTGACGCGCCCGTCGCGGTCGGTGAGCAGAATGTCCGTCAGACTGCGCCCGGTGATCGGCGCCATTCCGCTGTCCGCCTGCGGAAGCCCCGCCAGCTCCAGGAAGGTCGGGGCGAAGTCGATAAAGCTGACCATGTCGTCGACCCGCCGCCCCGGCGCGCGGAGCCCGCCGCGCCACATGATCGCCAGGGGCAGGTGGTTGGAGTAGTAGTATTCCTGCCCCTTGGCGCGTGGGAAGGGCATGCCGTTATCGGAGGTCACGACCACCAGCGTATCGTCGAGCAGCCCGCGGCGCTCGAGCAGGTCGAGCATCCTCGCCAGGTGCCGATCGTAGTGCTCGATCTCGTATCCGTAATCCAACAGGTCGTTGCGGACCACCTCCGTGTCCGGCCAGATGCCGTAGACGTGATCGATTTCCGACGTGCTGCGCCCGCCCCGCGCCGCGCCGGACCCGTACTCGTACCCGCGGTGCGGTTCCGTGCAGCCGTACCAGAAACAGAACGGCCGGTCCTCGGGCCGGTCGTCCAGGAAGTCCTCGAAGTTGCCGGCGTAGTCGCAGGCGGAGATGTACGGCGTGGGCGGCTCGCACCGGCGGTCGTTGTACGGCGTGCCGGTCAGTTGACGGCGCCTGCCGTCGCGCATCCCGGGGTCGCCCGGCGCCCATCCCTTGGCGGTGCACCCGACGAAGTACCCGGCCTCGGCGAGGGCTTCGAAGACGCTCTTGAACTGCGGGGGGAAGTAGCTCTGGTGATTGGCCGCGTCGGCGAGCTGCCAGGAGTTGCGCCCGGTCAGGATGCACGCGCGGGACGGGGCGCACTTGGCGTTGGGCGTGTAGGCCTGAGTGAACAGGACGCCCTCGCGGGCGACGCGGTCGAAGCTCGGCGTGTGGACCCACGCGCAGCCGTAGGCGCCGAAGTGCATCCCGGCGTCGTCGGCCAGGCAGAACAGGATGTTCGGTCGCGTCATGGGGGTTCCTGCCATTCGGTTCGACGCGCCGGTCGCCGGACAGCCGCCGCGCCGGGCGCCGCTGACGGACCGCCGGGGGCTAGCGCCCCTCGACCACCTCCGGCGCGGGCTCGACGGCGATGCCGCGGAAGATCACCGACGCGGGCTTGTCCTGCATGTCGTCCAGGGCGTACAGCCACACCGCGCGGACCGCGTGCATGCTCCTCTCGCCCTTGGGCTCGCGGTACCGGGCGAGCACGGCCAGGCGGGTCCGGTCCCAGCCGCCGATGTCGGCGGACCTCTCGGCCGGGTAGACCTTCTTGCTGAGCAGGTCGGGGAGGGTCTTTCCGTCCTGGTCGAGCACGGCGATCGGCGTGCCGGCCAGGGGGTAGTAGCTGGCGCCGCTGTCGCAGCGGAGGCGGAAATGCGTCCCCACCAGGCGCCAGAAGATCTTCGGCTCGCTGCGACGGTTGGTGTCGTCCTTCTCCGGCGGCTCGCCGCGGGCCGAGCGGTCCACACGCACCGTCACCAGCAGGTACCGCTTGGACGGGTCCAGCTCGTCGAGAATCGGATGCTCCTCGGCGTCGAGATAGGGCAGATCGTCGTCGATTTGCGCGGTGACGTCCTCGATGCGCTCCACCTGCAGCGCGTCGGCCGGGGCCTCGACCCGTCCGTGCAGCCCGGCCGTGTTCCGCCGGCAGAACGCCTCGCGGAGCAGGTCATCATGGTAGCGGGCGAAGCCGCGCCGTCCGGACAGCGACCCGCCCGAGAGCCCCTCGGCCAGGGCGACGGTGACGCGGTCGGGACAGAAGGGCCACAGCGACTGGTTGCGCTGGAGGGCGCCGTCGAACGGCCTGTAGCCCAGCACGCTCGCGCCCCAGGGAAGCAGTTGCATGACCACGGTCAGCACGCCGACCAGCAGGATGGCCGTGAACAGCCCGAACAGCCCCGCGACCGCCCGCCCCAGCCAGACGCCGACCAGGTCGCTTCCGACGGTCACGTCCCCGCGGATGAGCCAGTCGGCGAGGTTCCTCAGGACGAGCAAGGGGATGACGAACAGCGCCAGCAGCGCCCCGGCCTCGGCGTAAGCGGGCATGGTGTCGTACAGCGTGACGGCGAGCGGCTGGTAGTAGTTGAACGCCACGGTCAGGCAGATCACCGTCAGCACGAGCGTCAGCAGCGCGCTGAACATGCCCTGGGTGGCCTGGAAGGCGGTTATGCCCATAATCAGCAGTGTGGCAATCAGCAGGAGGACCATGGGCTATTTCTTCTTTCGATCCTGCGTGACGCGGATGACTTCCTGGACGCTGGTCTCGCCGGCGAGGACCTTCTGCAGGGCGCGTTCCTGAAGGTAGAGCATGCGGGCCTTTCGGCATTCGGCCTTGATCTGCGACAGCGAGGCGCCGGACAGGACGAGCTCGCGGACGTCGTCGGTGACCTCCAGCAGCTCGAACGCAGCGGTCCGCCCGTAGTATCCGCTGCCCTGGCACGTGGCGCAGGGGATGGGCCGGCCCTTCTCGTCGCGCTGCGGCTCGCTGGGCGGGCGGTAGAACATCTCGACGTTCTCGTTCTTGAGGTTCGCCTTGGCCAGCAGCTCCGGCTTCGGGCGGTACGCCTCCTTGCAGCTCGGGCACAGGCGTCGCAGCAGCACCTGGCAGAGCACCGCGCGGAGGTTGCGCATCAGCGAAGCGGTGTCCTCGCTGAGCTTGACCCACTTGGCAAGGGCGCTCAGCGCCGTCGAGGCCTGCATCGCCAGCAGCAGGTGCTTGCTTTCGGCGGCCTCGGCGATCAGCTCGGCGGTCTCGGCGTCCCTGCAGCGGTCCACGCCGACCACGTCCGGGTCGCGCCGCAGCAGGGAGGCGAGCTGCCTGGACCTGTCGGCGTCCTCGTCGTAGGTCATCTGGGTGACGTTTTCGAGCTCGACGGCCGGGGCGTTCTCCACGGTCGCCAGCAGGTTCGTGAACGCGTCATAGTCGCGGAGCAGGGCATAGAGCGTGCTGGTCACCCCGCTCTTGGGCGGACCCGAGACGATCAGCAACCCCGGCTCGCCCAGAAGCTGTCGCACGCGGGCGAGCTGGTCCTCGGCCATGCCCAGCTCCTCCAGGTTCGTCTTGACCGTCTCCTGCTCGATGCGGAACTGGATGCGCTGTCCGCTGGTGGTCCCGGCGCTGGTGACGACCATGTCGGCGCGCTGCCCGTCGAGCTCGGCGGTGATCCGCCCCTTCTGCGGGCGGCGGCGCTCCTCGAGGTCCAGCCCGGCGTGCTCCTTGATGAACTGGATGACCGTCTCGGTGTCCCGCGCGCCCCACACGCCGTGACGACCGGCCACCCCGTCGATCACCAGCGTCAACCGCGCCGAGCCGTCCGACGTCGCCGACAGGTCCGCGTCGCTGGCGCGGCGCCACACGATCTGGTACAGCAGCTCCTGGGCGAGGTTGTAGGCCTGGATCCGCTCCGGCGTGGCCGCCGGCGGCTCGGGCGGAAGCACCACCCGCCCGTTGGCGCCGTAGATCTTGACCTTGTCCTCGACGAGGGGGCCCTTCTTCTCGGCGGCCTTGCCCCCGAACAGCGAGCCGAGATGCCGGCCCGTCAGTACGCGCCGCTCGGGAGGCACCTGCGCGTTGCGCGCCACGACATAGGCGATCAGCCCGCCGGCCGCCAGGACGATGAACAGCACCAGCCCGAGCCCGTAGATGCCCACCGCCAGCCACAACACGAACCCCAGCGCCGCGCAGCACGTGATGATCACCGACCACGCCGTCTGCTGGACGCCGCGGACCCTGGTGACGTCCCTGCCCGCCCAGGCGGCGGCGTAGAACCAGGGCGTGACCAGCACGAGCATGCCGATGATTTTGGCCAGCGAGAAGTACCCGCCCGGTGCGGTAACGGCTGCGAGTGTCGCGATCATCCCAGCAAACTCCGTCGGTCCGTGACCGGGGCAGCCCCGGCGACCACGGTATGCTAGGGGTGGGGCGTGCGGTTTGCAAGCGTACGCGGGAGGCGAATCGGGCCCACAAGTCTCTTCCCCGACGCCGCGCCGCGCGGTCTACTGAGCGCGGCGGGGGTCGGCCGGTGTTCTCGGGGGTCGCAGAGAGGAGGTGCATGATGCACGACCGCCACAGCCCCACCGGACCGACGGCCAACGCCCCACGCGGCGCGTACCTGCCGCCACCCGCGGCCGAACATCTGCGTGCGGCCCTGGAGCAGATGCAGCACCTGCGCCGAACGTCTCACGTCGACGCGGGCGTGTGCTATCTCCAGGCCATGCTGCGGCATCTCGAGGCCGTCCGAAAGGTCGTGTAAAGCCGCGGGCCGCGTCGGCCCCGCCGGCGCGGCCCCGCTGGACAGTCCCGCGGCGATGTGCCATACTCCCCGCCCAGCGCGGTCTGCGGGACCGGGCGGTCGGCGAGACTCCCGAGGCGAGGAGCATCTCGATGGGCGGCTTTTTCGGCGTGACCTCGACGAACGATTGCGTCGCGGATCTGTTCTACGGGACGGACTACCACTCCCACCTGGGCACGAAGCGCGGCGGGCTGGCGACGCTGAACCCCGACGGCTTCGTCCGTGTCATCCACGACATCACCAACGCCCAGTTCCGCTCCAAGTTCGACGACGACATCGCCGGGTTCGCCGGGGACCAGGGCATCGGCGTCATCTCGGACCACGAGGACCAGCCGCTGATCATCGGCTCGCACCTCGGGACCTACGGGATCGTCACCGTCGGGAAGATCACCAACGCCGCCGAGCTGGCGCGGGCGGCCAGCAACGACCGCAGACTGCACTTCTCAGAGATGAGCGGCGGCGAGGTCAACCCCACCGAGCTGGTCGCCACGCTGATCAACCTGGAGGACAACTTCACCGACGGGCTGCGACGCGTTCAGGAGGCGATCGATGGGTCCTGCTCCATCCTTCTTCTGACCGCCGAGGGGCTCTACGCCGCACGAGACCGCCTCGGGCGAACCCCCGTCGTCCTGGGGCGCAAGGACGGCGCCCGCGCCGCGACGATGGAGACCTGCGCCCTGCCCAACCTCGGGTTCCGGCGCGACCGCGAGCTGGGCCCCGGAGAGATCGTCCGCATGGAGCCCGATGGCATCGAGCAGACCGCCCCTCCAGGCGAGGCGATGCGCATCTGCGCGTTCCTGTGGGTCTACTACGGCTTCCCCGCGTCCCATTACGAGGGCATCAACGTCGAGCTCGCACGGAACCGCTGCGGGGCGGCGCTGGCGGCGCGGGACCAGGTGGACATCGACCTGGTCGCCGGCATCCCGGATTCCGGTACCGGGCACGCCGTCGGATACGCCGACGCCGCGGGCGTGCCCTTCCGCCGCCCGTTCGTCAAGTACACGCCCACCTGGCCGCGAAGCTTCATGCCCCAGGACCAGACGCTGCGCGACCTGGTGGCGCGGATGAAGCTCATCCCCATCCCCGAGCTGATCGACGGGCAACGGATGCTGTTCGTCGAGGACTCCATCGTGCGCGGCACGCAACTGCGCCAGACCATCCGCCGCCTCTTCGAGCGCGGCGCCAGGGAGGTACACATGCGCCCGGCGTGCCCGCCGCTGGTCTACGGGTGCAAGTATCTCAACTTCTCCCGGTCGCGGTCCGAGATGGACCTCGCCGGGCGGCGCGCGGTCCGCCGGGCGGGCGGAGACGAGGACCTCGAACGGTTCACCGACCCCGACAGCGACCGGTACCGCGCCATGATCGAGGGCATCCGCGAGCAGCTCGGGCTGACCTCGCTGCGCTACCAGCGCCTGGACGACCTGATCGAGGCGATCGGCCTGCCGCGCGAGAAGCTGTGCACCTACTGCTGGAGCGGGCGCGAATAGCCCCGGGCGCCAAACCGGTTCACTCGCCGGCCGCGCTCCGGCGCGGCGCCTCCGGCGTGTCCGGGTC
Organism: Planctomycetota bacterium; assembly: GCA_048622595.1. Lineage (GTDB taxonomy): Bacteria > Planctomycetota > Phycisphaerae > SM23-33 > SM23-33 > JAGXKT01. The sequence goes on from JBMCUM010000028.1 coordinate 8,801, forward strand.
CATCCGCAGCGCCGCGACGATCCCGAGCACCGACCCGACCCCCACGAACGCAAACACCCAGATCATCCCGCCGACCTCGGCGACCAGCGCCGCCAGAAGAGGCAGAAGCGTCAGCGGGCTGGTCAGCGTGTTGAGAAACGCCAGGTAGCTGGGCCGATGCTCCGGCGGGGCGCTGGTGATGAGGAACCGCTGACCGCCGATCATCGCCCCGCGCAGCGCCACACCGAACAGCCCCAGCGCCGCCAGGTACGCCGTCAGGGGCAGCGTGAACGCCAGGGGCAACCCCGGAACGCGCAGCGCGAACGCCTCCGGAAGCAGCGGCGCAGCCAGGGCAAGCGCCACCCCCGCCAGCAGCAGCTCGGCCGAGCGGACCAGCGTGGTCCGCGACCCGTGACCGTCGGCGACGCGCCCCCAGATCGCGCTGCCCAGCACGCCGGAGAACTTGAACACCGCCACCAGCACGCCGCCGAGGATGGCCAGTCCCCCGCCGGTCTTCTCGTACCCCAGCCGCTCCGTCCCGTAAGGGATGAAAAACGCCACGCCCAGGTAGTTGACGCGGAACGCCACCCGCGCCCAGGCGTAGCAGCGGTAGTTGCGGTTGGTCCGCAACCAGCCGAAGCCGCGGCGGATGGCGTCCCGCAGGCGCGTGCGGCGCTCGGCCCGCGCGCCGGGGCGCTCGCGCGCCTGGCACCAGATGGACATGTCCGCCGTCGCCAGCACGCCCCCGATGACCACCAGCACGAGGTAGCTGACCGGCGTGGCCATGCCCTGCAGGATCGGCTGGATGATGAACACGCCCGTCACCAGCGACAGCGCCCCGCCCAGAAAGCCGCGCATCCCGATGAACGCCCCGACCCGGTGGGCGGGGATCAGCCGCCCGATCATGTCCATGAACACCACGTGCGCCAAGCTGGTGCACATCAGCACCGCCAGGTAAGCCGCGTAGAACAGAAACAGGTACAACCCCGTCACCTCCAGCGTCAGCAGCCACACCGTCACCGCCAGACCAGCGAACGCTGCGGCCCGCGAGACCGTCGCCGCGACGAAATACGGTCGCCGGCGCGGGACGTGCTCGACCAGCGAGCCGGCGAGCAACTGCGGGGTGAGCATGCCGGCCTTGTTGATGACCGGAATCAGGGCGGCATAGACCGCCGAGCCGGTCACCGCGTAGATCAGCCCGACGAGGATCATCTCCGGGTGGACGAAGTCGCGGGCGATGTTGCCCACCGTCCCCGCCGCCACGCCGAGCACGTGGTTCCGCCGCGCGAACGGCGCATTTTCCCCCAGGGCGCGGAGGTTTCGGTACTCGATGGATTCGGCCTGGGTGGTCATCACGGCATCGACGAAGGGACATTATAGCGGATTCCCGACCGGCGCGTAGACGCCCCGGCGCGAAGAACCGGGCAAGTCCCCGACACGGCGAGCCGCGCCGGCCGTGCGCGGTCGCCCCCCCTCGCGCGTGTGCCTGCGCTGCGAAAAAGACGCTTGACATTTCCGCGCGGGATGCTATAAGCGGAAGGTGACCGGCGCCCGCGCCGCACGCTTTCATCGCGGCCGGCGCCCTGGATTAACGATCGCGCGTCAAGAGGCACCCGTGGGAAGGGCCCGCGGCACTGTCGGCTCGTACTTGGCGCTGAACCCGTCCGCATCGGGCGCCCCCCAGGCCCGCAAGCGGACCCAGACGCGAGGAGAGAGCCATGATGAAATCGCGTCTTTTCACCCCCGGTCCGACGGACGTTCCGCCGGAAGTCCTCAACGAGATGGCCAAGCCGATGTTTCACCACCGCACCCCGCGGTTCCGTGAGATGTTCGCCGACGCCACCGCGGGACTCAAACAGATCCTCCGCACCGAGCACGACGTGTTGACCATCGCCGGGTCGGGAACCGCGGGGATGGAGGCGGCCATCGCCTGCGCCGTTCCGCGCGACAGGAAGGTGCTGGTTTCCAACGGCGGAAAGTTCGGCGAGCGGTGGGTCAAGGTCGCCAGGCGCTACGGGCTGGACGTCGACGAGGTCGAGCTTCAGTGGGGCACCGCCCTGCAGCCGGAGACGGTCGAGCAGAAGCTCGCCGGCGGGGAGTACGGCGCCGTGGTCACCGTGCACAGCGAGACCTCGACGGCCACCGCCTGCGACCTCGAGGCGATCGGGAAGGTCGTCGCCGAGACCGACGCCCTGCTGATCGCCGATTGCATCACCTCGACCGGAACGCTCCCGCTGGAGACCGACAAGTGGGGCGTGGACATCGTCGGCGCCGGAAGCCAGAAGGCGCTGATGCTCCCGCCGGGGTTGGCGTTCGTGGCCGTCAGCGACAAGGCATGGAAGAGCATCGAGCAGATCGACGCGCCGTGCTTCTACCTGGACCTGGCGGCCTATCGCAAGTCGATGGCCAAGGACGACACGCCGTATACCGGCGCGGTGAGCATGGTCCGAGGGCTGAAGGTGGCCGTGGACATGATCAACCAGGTCGGCATCGAAAAGGTGTGGTCGCGGACGACGAAGCTGGCCGAGGCGACGCGCGCCGCGGCCGGCGCGATGGGCATGCAGGTCTTCAGCCAACAGCCCAGCGACTCGGTGACGGGCCTGCTGTACCCCGAGGGCGTGGACGACTCGTTCCGCAAGGAGCTGCAGGCGAAGTACGGCGCGTCGATCGCCGGCGGACAGGCGGACCTGAAGGGCAAGCTCTGCCGGATCTCGCACATGGGCTACGTCGACCCGATGGATACGATCGGGCTGCTGGCGGCGATGGAATACACCCTGGCCGATCTGGGCGTAGACGTCGAGCTCGGCGCCGGCGTCGCCGAGGCCGTCAAGGTCCTGCGGGATTGGGCGTAACGACAAGTTGGTCCACGAACTGCACGAATGATACGAAGGGCGGATGATTCTCCGCAGGCCGGCTGACGCACGCGGAGCTGCGCTTTTGCGAAGCCGCTAGCGGCTTCGCAGAGCGCTGTCCGAACGGATGCGAGCTTCGTGAGCCGACGCATTTGTGCATTCGTGTCATTCGTAGACTGTCTTCGAACAGGAGTTCACCATGAAGATTCTGGTAGCGGATAAGCTCAGTGACATCGGTGTGGATTGGCTCAAAGCCCAGGACGACGTCGAGGTGACCCTTCCGGACGAGCGTCCGGTCCCCCCCGAGCAGCTCAAGGGCATGCTCGGCGAGCACGACGGGGTGATCGTCCGCTCCGGCGTCAAGCTCGCCGGCGAGGCGCTGGATGAACCGGGCAAGCTCAGCGGCATCGCCCGCGCCGGCGTGGGCGTGGACAACATCGACGTCGAGCTCGCCACAGCCAAGGGCATCGTCGTGATGAACACGCCGGGCGGAAACACGCTGTCGACGGCCGAGCTGGCGCTGACGCTGATGATGGCGCTGTCGCGGAAGATCGCCCCGGCCAACGCCTCGCTGCGCAGCGGCCAGTGGAACCGCAAGGCCTACAAGGGCACGCAACTGGCGGGCAAGACACTCGGAGTGGTGGGCATGGGACGGATCGGGCGGGCGGTCGCCGACCGCGCGACCGGGCTCGAGATGCGCGTCCTCGGGTACGACCCGTTCTTCGCCGGCGACCCGGGCGACGCGATCGAGATGGTCAAGGACCTCGACGAGCTGTGCAAGCGGGTGGACTACCTGACGGTCCACGTGCCCAAGACCTCGGACACCGAGGGCATGATCGGCGCCGAGCAGTTCGACCTGATGAAGCCCACCGCACGGGTGGTCAACGCCGCCCGCGGCGGGATCATCGACCCGCCGGCGCTGCTGGAGGCGCTGAACGCCGGAAAGATCGCCGCCGCGGCGCTGGACGTGTACACCTCCGAGCCGCCCGAGACCGAGGCCGAAAAGGCCCTCATCCAGCATGACAACGTGCTGGCGGTTCCTCACCTCGGCGCCTCGACCGAGGAGGCCCAGGAGCAGGTCGCCCTGGAGGCCGCCCAGCAGCTCGTCGAGGCGCTGCGCGGGGGCGAGGTCCGCAACGCCCTCAACGCGCCGGGTTTCGACCGGGCCATGCCCCCCCTGCTCAAGCCCTATCGCGAACTGGCGTCGCGGATGGGGACGATCCTGGCCGGGATCACCCCCGGAGCGGCCCGCAGGGTGGAGGTCATCTACCGCGGGAACATCGCGGAGATGAACGTCCAGCCGCTGACGACGTACTTCCTGGTCGGGCTGATGACCCCGCACCTGGACCAGCCGGTCAACGTGATCAACGCGCCGGTGCTGGCGCGTCAGCGCGGCATCGAGGTCGCCGAGACGACCTCGGACCGCCTGCGGGAGTTCGCCAACGTCATGGAGGTCGCCGTCGAGACCGACAAGACGCGGCGAACGGCCAAGGGGACGATCTTCGGGAACCGCTTCCCCCGCGTGATCGCCATCGACGGGTACCGCATGGAGATGCGCCCCGA
>JBMCUM010000029.1:0-13130 GCA_048622595.1 Planctomycetota bacterium
TGTCGTACCAGCGGGTCTGGTACTCGTTGCGGGCGAGACGGGTGATCACCGTGAGCTTCTGGCCGCCCCCCTGGGCACCGACCGGGATCACCATCCGTCCGCCGATGGCGAGCTGCTCCTTGAGCTCGGATGGCACGGCGTCCGGTGCGGCCGTGACGACAATGCCGTCGTAGGGAGCCTGCGAGGGCCAGCCCTTGAACCCGTCGCGATGCATGTAGCGGATGTTGAGCAGGCCCAGCTGACGGTGACGTCGCCGCGCCTGCTCGAGGATGTCGACGATGCGCTCGACGGTGAACACCGACTGGCAGAGCTGCGCCAGCACGGCCGCCTGGTAACCCGATCCGGTGCCCACTTCGAGCACGCGACCAAGACGTGCATCTCCCCCCATGACCAGTTCGGTCATGCGGGCGACGATATCGCTGAGGACCCTGGGTACGGCGGGATTGACCTCGTGGACCGGCGGGGCATGGACCGACCTGTTCCCGTGCCACTTCATCCACCGCAGCACCTCGCTCTGCGGGTCGCGAATGACGTCGGCGAAGATCTCGTTGAACTTCTCGCGCCCCAGCAGCATCTCGTATGTGATGAAGCCCAGCGAGTAGATGTCCGCCCGCGCGTCCACCGTGTCGCCCTCGAACAGCTCCGGGGCCATGTACTTCGTCGTCCCCATCCGCACGGACGCCTGCCCGGCGCGGCTGGCGGCGACGCCGAAGTCCATGAGCTTGGCGTGCATCCCCTCGGTGACGATGATGTTTGCGGGCTTGATGTCGCGATGGACGATGCCGGCCTGGTGGACGCTGTGCAGCGCCGCGGCCAGACGCCACAGCAGGCGCAGCGTCGCCTTCGGGTCGACGGGTCCCGGGTTGTCGCGCAGCGTCGCCTCGAGGGTGTGCCCCTCGACGTATTCCATGACGATGAACAGCCCGCGCTCGTCCTCGACGAGCTCGTGGATGGTCACGATCGCCGGCTGCTCGGCGCCGAGCTTCGCCAGCGTCCGGGCCTCCTCGCGGAAGCGCCGGAGCAGCTCGGGGTCGTCGGCCAGATGCGAGGAGACCTGCTTGACCGCCACGTACCGGTCCAGCAGCGGGTCGCGACACTTATACACGATCGCCTGCCCGCCGATGCCCAGCCGCTCGACGACCTCGTACTTGCCGACCTTTGCGCCGGGCTGGAGGCCCACGTCATCCCGTTGTGTGTTGCTTTTGCCCATACTTCCGCAGCCCCCCGTCCGGCGCGGGCTACCACGCCTGGTGATCGTAGGATTCCATCTCCACGAAGTCCTGCACGCCCTCGTTGGTCAGTGTGCAGGTGGTCTCCACAACGGTTCCGTACTCCGCGGGGCCCATGTCCAGCTCCACGCCGCCGTCGAACAGGTTGGCGAACGCCCGGTTGGCGTAGGGCACCGACAGGTACGCCGTGTGCTCCACGCGGACGCGGACGTCCTCGTTGGGGCGGTACGCGTCGCCCCCCGACGGCGGGGAGATGTCCACCGCCGTGTAGTCCTGCGCGTAACCAAGCTTTCGCCCCAGCAGCGCGTTGACCCAGTGCGGCGTCGGACGCCCGTAGCCGGCGAAGAACGCGTCCAGCCCGCGCTGCAGCGCCGCGGCGTCCGCGACGGGGGCGGCCTGGCCCGACGCACCGACGGGCAGGACCGCCCAGACGGCGGCGCGCCACACGCGTTCGGCCTTCCAGGAGTCGCCCCGGTAGACCGAGTAGTGGATGTCCCAGATCACGTTCTGCGGCTCGTCCGAGGGCGTGATGCCGGCGTCGGCGTTCACCTGTCGCGGGCCGTCCGGAATCGTCACGATCGCCGTCCGCGCCGCGCAGTAGGCGGCGTAGTGGACGCACAGGTTGGCCCGCATCAGCAGCATGGACTGGAACATCACCAGCGACAGGCCCAGCGCCAGCGGAAGGACCAGCACGAACTCGACCATCGCCGAGCCGCTCTGCCCGGACGGGCGGGGGCGGCGGCGCCCGGCGGCCCACATCACCCCGCCCACCAGCCCCAGCGCCAGCAGGCACCCGACGGCGAGGAGCAGACAGGTCATCGACAAGCCGCTGGCCAGCCCCCGGGCGAACCAGTCGTCCGGCGCGGGCGCCGCGGCGCGACGCCAGACGAGATACGCCGCCGTCGCCGTCAGCGCCACGAAGGCGACCCCGACGGCCGCAAACCGCCGACGCCGCGAACGGGATGTCGCTTTCGCGCCCATCACCTCAACCCTCGACGGCCCGCTGAAGCAGGGGCCGACCCAAGATCAACATTTCGCCGACGGCCGCCGCCGCCCCGACGCACAGCGCCAGCCCGAACGGGACCCTCGGGCTCTGCTCGCCGGTCGGGTCGGCGGGCTTTGCGCCGCCCAGGGCGACATAGACGTACCGCCCGATCCGCCCCAGCGTCCGGCGGAGGATCCGCCGACGCAGCATGACGATCAGCGCCATCGCCGCCGCGACCAGAAAGCCCCAGAACATCGTCGCCAGGGCGAACTGCCACCCGGTCAGGGCACCGACGGCGATCATCAGCTTCGCGTCACCGCCGCCGATTCCGCCGGCCAGCCAGACCGGCAGCAGCACGGCGCCCATGGCCGCTCCGGCCAGGGCGCCGAACAGCCCGAGCCCGGCCGGTTCGCCGCCCAGCCCTCCGCCGAGGGTGTGTCCGATCAACCCCAGCGCAAAAGCCGGATAGGTCACCGCGTTGGGGATGCGACCCGAACGCGCGTCACTGACGCCGCTGACGCCGAGCACCACGGCCACCGCGCCGAGGTGCCAGTACTGCTGCAGCATGTCCGCGCCGAGCGCCGCCACGGGGCTACTGAACGTCGATGCCGCCGGTAATCCGGTCCCAGAAGTCCTGGACGTACCCCCACAGCTCGTCACGGAAGATCAGCGCCACGGCCAGCAGGGGCAGGGCGATGAACGCCATCACCAGCACGTACTCGAGCATCTCGGCGCCCTGCTCGTCGCGATGCAGTCGCCTCAGCCCGTGTCTTAGTCGTCGAAGCATCTGCGTATACCTTTCGTGCTCATCTCTGTGCCGCCTGCCGTGCGGACGGCTACGGCAGCGGCAGGGTCTCGAGAAACGTCAGCATCCGGTAATCCTCGGCAACGGCCTCGAGGATCATCGTGAACACCCAGAACAGCGGCAGGCCGATGCCTGCCATCACCAGCGCCCACTCCACGGTGGTCGCCCCGTCCTGGTCGCCGTGCAATGTCCGCGCGGGGGCGCTCATCCGCCGCCCTCCCGGGCGCCGGGATCGAAGATTCGCCGGGTCAGCTCCCACTGGTCGCGAAGGACGCGCATCTTGGGGTCGTCGGCGAAGCTCGACGGGACCTGCGTCCACGCCAGCTCGCCTTGACCGCGGCGCCCCTGCTCATCGGTGCCCAGCTCGTAGCGGAACAGGTCCTCAACCGCGTAGTGACCCTGATCGTCCAGCGGGAGGACCTCGGAGGCCTGCGTCAGGCCCCGACGCCCGTCGGTGAACCGGGTCACCTGGATTATAACATCTATGGCCGAGGCAATCTGCGCCCGCAGGGCGTGCAGAGGCAGCTCCAGCTTGCTCATCATCGCCAGGGTCTCCAGGCGGGTCAGGGCGTCCATCGGCGTGTGGGCGTGGAGGGTGGACATGCTCCCGGCGTGTCCGGAGGTCATCGCCTGGATCATGTCCAGCGCCTCGCCGCCGCGGACCTCCCCGATCAGCACCCGGTCCGGTCGCAGGCGCAGCGCCGAGCGGAACAGGTCCGTGATGGTCACCTCGCCGCGCCCCCAGCGGTCCGGGTGGCGCGCCTCCAGGGAGATCACGTGCGACTGCTGGAGCTCCAGCTCCGCCGAGTCCTCGATCACCACGATCCGCTGATGGGGCGGGATGAACCCCGACAGCACGTTCAGAAGGCACGTCTTTCCGCTGCTGGTCCCCCCGGCGATGAGGATGTTCTTCTCGGCCAGTACGCACATCCGCACGTATTCCATGACCTCGCTGGTCCACGAGCCCAGATCCAGCAGGTGGTCGGCGTCGAAGGTCACCCGCGCGAACTTGCGGATCGTCATGCAGATGCCGCCGCGAGACAGCGGCGGGAGGATGACGTGGACCCGGCTGCCGTCGGGCAGGCGCGAGTCCAGCAACGGGTGCTCCGGCGTGAGGCGCTTGCCGGTGTACTGCAGCACGTTGTTCACCGCGGCCATCAGCGACTCGTCGTCGGCGAACTGCGCGTCGGTCTTCTCCAGTTTCCCGGACCGCTCGACGTATATCTCGCGGGGATTGTTGACCATCACCTCGGAGACGTCGGGGTCCTCCAGGAAGGGCAGGATGGGCGCCAGGAAGTGCTCGACCGTCTTTTCGAAGATATTCGTCCGTGCCATGGCTCGCTCCGGCCTCGCCGCCAACCCACGCGCCCATCGCCGCGGGGCGACACCATTCATTCAACGCCGCGCGGGACGCAACGGGGCACGCCTTTTCGCCCGATTCCCGCTGAGTCCGCCGCACGAGTCGGAGCATCACCCGCCGGGGGTCACACCGGCCTCGGACGCCCCGGCGTGGGCGCCGGCCGGCTGGGTGCTCGCGTCCGTCCCGGCCAGGCGCTTTTTCGCCTCGGCACGGAGTTTCTTCAGCGCCGCGAGCTGCTCGACCGTCAGCCGCGGCGCCAGCCCGGTGATGCACGCCTCGGCGCCGTCGGCGACCGCCTTCCATTGCTCGCGCTTCGCCGATGCCTCCAGCCCCTCGCGCAACGCGACATACGCTCGGGCGAAGGCGTCCTCGTCGTCCTGCTGGAGCATGTGCCCGGCCGCCGCGACCGGGTCGGCCGCGGTCAGCGCCTCCATCCACGCGACCCAGACCTCGACGGCGCGGTCGCTTTCCGCCGCGGAAAGTTGCTCGTGCACCCGCTGAAGCTGCGCGGCTGCCTGGGCGTGTTCTCCGGCCGACCGCAGCGCCGCGGCAAGCTCCTGGAGGACTGCGGCGGCCTGTTGCCCGTCGGTCTTGCCCCGTGCCTCGGCCAGGGCGCGCAGCGTGCGGATCCGCCAGCGGCGCAGCTCCGGTCGCTTGCCCAGCCGCTCGGCCAGACCCGCCAGGGCGTCGGCATCGGCCTTGTCGATGATCCGGGCGGCCTCTTCCCGGGCCTGCTGGCGGACGCCGGCGTCGGCCTCGGTCGAGCGGAGGGTCCGCTCGATGATGGTCGCGGCGTAGCGTGCCCCGTTGACGGCGCCGAGCGCGACGATCGCCGCCCGCCGGATCCCGCGGTCGGGATCCTTGACCAGCGGCGCCAGCGCCTCGGCCGTCTTGGGAGAGTCCAGCTTGCCCAGCCCGTGCACCGCCGCCAGGCGGACCATCGCGGCGGGGTCCTTCAGCGCCTCGGTCATCACCGGAATGAACTTCTTGCCGCCCACGGCGCCCATTGCCCGCAGCAGCGCCTCGCGGACCGACGCCGAGGTCGGCTCCTCGCCCGACGCCGCCGCGTAACGCGACAGCAGCGTCGAGACCGCCCGGCCGCGCAGCTCGCCCTCGATGCCCTGCTGCTCGACGGTCTTCTCCAACGCCATCGCCGCCGCGGCCGTCAAGGCGCCCTGCTCTGACCCAAGGGCGCCGATCACCGCGGGAAGCGCCTCGGGCGACCGCACGTATGCCAGCGCCTTGAGCAGCGCCTCGCGGACGTCCACCGCCGATTCGTCCTCCAGCGCCGCGACCAGCACCGCCGCGGCGTTCTCGCCGCCGAGCTTGGCCACCACCTGTGCCGCGCGGCTGCGGATCAGCAGGTTGTCGTCGTTCAGCAACTCGCGCGCCCGCGCCCGCAACGGTTCGGGGACGGTCCGGCGCCCGCCCAGTGACGCCTCCAGCAGCTTGACGCCCACGGCACGGACCTCGGACACCGGGTCGTCCATGTACCGGCGCAGCAGCGCGTCGCGCTGATCGGCGCTGGTCGCCTCGTAGAGCTTCTCGGTCGCCTCGGCCAGACGCGCCCGCAGCGCCGCGTTCTCGTCCTCCAGTTCGCCACTGCGCTTGGCGATCTTCTCGGCCCATTCCTTGAGCATCTCCGAAAGGGGCTTTCGCTGATTTCGACGCCACCAGCTTCGCCATTGGCGCGGGGTGTATCCGTAGATCTTCGTCAGCTTGGGCAGGGTCTCCAGCGCCGCGGCGGCGATGTCGCCGTCCTCGACCGACAGCAGCCCCACCAGCGCCCCCACGACGCGCTTGTCCAGCACGCCGGACACGGCGCGCATCACGTCCAGGCGCACGGCGCGGTCCTGCTCGGGATCCTGCATCACGCGGATCATCCGCTCAATGACGCCGTCGGCGCGATAGGTCAGCAGCGCCAGGCCGGCAGCGGCGCGGACCTCCGGCCCGCCGCCGGTGAGCATGCCCATCAGGGGCTCGATGAACTCCTTGCGCGCCCCGTCGCCGTCGGCGGCGATGGCCTCGGCGATGGCGATCTTCGCCTGCCGATGCTCATCGGCTGTGAGGAAATTCAGCAGCGCCTCGGTCGCCTGCGGATAAGGGCGCCCCAGCAGCAGGTTGGCCGCCTGCCTCCGGATGCGCATGGGCGTGTCCGGGTCGGCGAGCTGCTCGGTCCAGATATTCAGCTCCTGCTGCTGGACCCGGCTCAGCGCCGGACGGGCCGATTGCGCCGGCGCGGGCGCGACCATCAGCCCGACCAGGACGATCACTGCCCAAGCGCATCGCCGTTGCACGTTCACCCGGTGCGTCCTCGAAATTGGAATCACAGTATTGAACATACATCGTTATCGGTCGGGACGTCAAATCCGCACGAGTCAAATGCCCCGTCGGCGCACGCTCCGGGCGGGACGGATGGACCGTTGCATCACCACCGGGGCGTGCTAGGATACGCGGCATGGCCGGTCACCACCGATCGCCCGTGACGTACAAGGATGCCGGGGTCGACATCGACGCCGGCGAGGCGGTCGTCCGCCGCATCCGCCCGCTGGCCGAACGGACGTACAACCCCCGCGTGGTGGACAACTTCGGCGGGTTCGCCGGGGCGTTCCGCGTCGATTTCTCGCAGCGGCTGCTGAAGCGCAACTACCGCGAGCCGTATCTCGTGGCCTGCACCGACGGGGTGGGCACGAAGCTGAAGGTCGCCTTCCGCGCCCGCAAGCTGGATACCGTCGGGATCGACCTGGTCGCCATGAACGTCAACGACCTGGTCTGCTGCGGCGCCGAGCCGCTGTTCTTCCTGGACTACCTCGCCGTCGGCAAGCTCGACCCCGACCGCACCACCGAGGTCATCCGCGGGATCAGCGACGGGTGCGTCGAGGCGCAGGTCGCCCTGCTGGGCGGAGAGACTGCCGAGATGCCCGACTTCTATAAGCCCGGGCAGTTCGACCTGGCCGGGTTCGCCGTCGGCGTCGTCGAGCGGCGGAGGATCATCGACGGGTCCGGCACCGAGCCGGGGGACGTGGCGATCGGGCTGGCCTCGGCGGGGCTGCACTCCAACGGGTACGGGCTGGCGCGGAAGGTGCTGCTGGGGCGCAAGGGCGCGCGGCTGACCAGCAGGCCGCCCGAACTGGACGGCGCCACGCTGGGCGACGAGCTGCTGCGCCCCACGCGGATCTACGTCCGCTGCGTGCTGGACGTGCTGGGAAACTATCGCGTCAAGAAGCCGGTCAAGGCGATGGCCCACATCACCGGCGGCGGGCTTTGCGGCAACCTGCCCCGCGTGCTTCCCGACGGGCTGACGGTGCGGGTGAAGCGCGACTCCTGGCCGGTGCCGCCGATCTTCCGGATGATCGCCGCCGCCGGTCCCGTCGACCAGATCGAGATGCTCCGCGTGTTCAACATGGGCATCGGATTCGTGATGATCGTCTCCAAGCACTTCGCCGAGCCGATCATGAACCGTCTCCGCCGCGCCGGGCAGCGCTGCTGGGTGATCGGCAAGGTCGTCGAGGGCGGACCGGCGCTGGACTGGGCCTGACGCCGCATCACCAGGCGCGTCAGCGATGCAGGCCTCATCGCACGCCGGTGCGCGACGTCAGGCGAACCGAGGAAGCGGTCGCGTGGAAGCTCGCCCGCACAACACATCCGAGCAAGCATCCGAGGCCCGCCAGCCGCCCGCGACACCCTATCGCATCCGCCCGTTCCATCGCGACGACCGGAAGGCGGTCCGACGCATATGTGCCTCCTGCGCGTGGTTGGGTCGGCCCGACTCGACGCACACGCTGGACGCGGACATCTGGGCGGAGTTCTGGACGCGGTACTTCACGGACTGCGAACCGCAGCATACGTGGGTGGTCGAGCACGGCGATTCCGTCGTCGGCTACCTGACCGGAACGACGAATGCCGCGTGCGTGGACCGCTACCTGCCGCGGCTGATCCCGAGCATCGTGTGGCGCGCCGCTCGCGCCCGCCTGCTCCGCCGACCGGAAAGACGGGCGCTGGTTCACGGGATGCTCGCCAGCCTGGCGCGGGGCGAGCTGGCGGTGCCGCCGGAAGTACGACGGGCAGCGCCGGCAACGTTTCACGTCAATCTGCTCGCCGAGGCGCGCGCCCGCGGGCTGGGGACGTCGCTGATCCGCACGTGCCTGGATCGGATGCGCCGGCTCGGCGTTCCCGGCGTTCACGTGCAGATCATGAGCCACAACGCGGCCGCGATCCGATGTGCCGAGCGGTTGGGGTTTCGACCGGCGGGCGTGCGGCGTTTGACCGCCTATGCCCGTGTGGACCCGCAGCCGATTGACGTGCATACGCTGGCATTGGTATTGTGACGGCCCGCTTCTTGCCTGAGAGTTCCCGTGCCGGACCAACCGAACATCCTCGTCGTCGGGTCGATCAACATGGACCTGATCCTGCGTTGCCCGTCCATGCCGACGCCGGGCGAGACCGTTCTCGGCGACGGGTTCCGAACCGCCCCGGGCGGCAAAGGCGCCAACCAGGCCGTCGCCGCCGCACGCCTCGGCGCGCGCTGCACGCTGATCGGGCGCATCGGGGAGGACGCGTTCGGTGAAGAGCTTCTGGCCAACCTCCGCGCCGAGGGCGTCGACTGCCGGGACGTGCTGGGCACGTCGGAGGCGCCCAGCGGCGTGGCGGCGATCCTGGTCGACGGAAACGGCGAGAACACGATCGTCGTCGCCGGCGGCGCCAACCGCTGCCTCACGCCGGACGACCTGTTCGCCCGCGAAGCGTTGTTCCGGGACGCCGACGCGGTGCTGCTCCAGCTCGAGCTGCCCCTTCCGACGGTGCGCGCCGCGATCGACCTGGCGCGGCGTCACGGCTGCCTGACCGTCCTGGACCCGGCGCCGGCGCCGAGGCGCCCGGTCGCGGGACTGTTCGAGGTCGACGTGCTCAGCCCCAACGCCAGCGAGGCCGAACTGCTCACCGGCATCCCCACCGGCGACCAGCACGCCAACAAGAACGTCGCTTCCGAGCTGATCGCCCGCGGCGCCCGGGCCGCTGTGCTCAAGCTCGGCAGCCGGGGGTCGCTGGTCGTCTCCGCCGACGGGGAGATGGCCCGCGTCGGTCCGTACAAGGTGACCATCACGGACACCACCGCCGCCGGCGACGCATTCACCGCGGCGCTGGGCGTGTCGCTATCCCGCGGAAGCGCCCTGCGCGTCGCGGCGCGTTACGCCAACGCGGCCGGTGCCCTGGCCTCGACCCGCATCGGGTCGCAGTCGGCGATGCCGACGGCCGACGAGGTGGCGATGCTCATGGCCGACCAGGCGCCGGAGCCGTAGCGCCCATACGGGCGGCCGTATGGCCGCAGGTCAGCCCGCGGAGGTGTCGCAGCGGAGTTCGGCGCCCGAAGAGTTGTCCGGTCACGCCGTCGCGTCGAAGCGGACCCCGACCGCCAGGTGCCCGGTCCGCATCATCGCCATCCGGTCGACGCGGACGACCGTGCCCGCGACCGCCCCGTGCGCCAGTCGCGACAGTTCGGGACGGTAGACGCCGTCGACGCGGACGCGGACGGGCTGACCCGGCTGGACGGGCGTGGAGGCGGGGACGTACATCTTCAGCCCGCCCTGCGAGATGTCGGCGCACCGCGCCGGAAACTGCCGCCGGGTCGGACCGTGGCGGAACATCACTCCCGCGACAAGCGGATGACGCGGATGGCGTCGGCGTTCGGTGCTCTGGGCGTCCGGCATTTCCGGTTTCCTCGCCTCGGGACTATCGTTACTATCGGCCGGACGCTGCCCGTTCGTGAATGACGACCGCAGGGAAGGCACCATGAGCGACATCCCCAGGCGTATCGGCATCCTCACCGGCGGCGGCGACTGCCCCGGACTCAACGCCGTGATCCGCGCGGTCGCCAAGACCGCCCTGTGCGAGGGGACGGAGGTGATGGGCATCGAGGACGGGTACCTCGGGCTGATCGAGGACCGCATCCGCCCGCTGAGCTACCTGGACGTCAGCGGCATCCTCACCCGCGGGGGGACGATCCTCGGGTCGAACAACAAGGCCAACCCGTCGGACTACGCCGTGCCCGACGGTCGGGGCGGATGGGTCCGGCGCGACGTCCGCGACCAGGTCGTCGACAACTATTACCGCGCCGGGCTCGACGCGCTGGTCGTCATCGGCGGGGACGGGACCATGAGCGGCGCCGCCAAGCTCATCGAGCGCGGACTCAACGTCGTCGGCGTGCCCAAGACCATCGATAACGACCTCTGGGCCACGGAGGTCACCTTCGGGCACGACACGGCCGTCGCCACGGCCACCGACGCGCTGGACAAACTCCACACCACCGCCTCCAGCCACCACCGCGTGATGGTCCTGGAGCTGATGGGGCGCAACGCCGGCTGGCTGACGCTGCACGCGGGGCTGGCGTCCGGCTCGGACGTCATCCTCATCCCCGAGATTCCCTTCCGCATGGAGACGGTGGCCGCCAAGTGCCTCGGGCGCAGCCGCGGGGGAAAGGGCTTCACCATCGTCGCCGTCGGCGAGGGGGCCGCGCCGCTGGGCGGTGAGCAAACGGTCGACAAGGTCATCGAGACCTCCCCCGAGCCGGTCCGCCTCGGGGGCGTATCCAAGCACGTCGCCGACGAGATCGAGCGGATCAGCGGGCTGGAGAGCCGGGCGATCATCCTCGGGCACGTGCAGCGCGGCGGGACGCCCACGGCGCGGGACCGCGTGCTGGCGACGGGCTTCGGGTATCACGCCTTCGAGCTGCTTCGCGCCGGGCGGTTCGGGCGCGTCGTCGTCCAGCAGGCGGGTAGAATCTCCTCCGCCCCCATCGCCGAGGTGGCCGATAAGGTCCGTACCGTCCCTCCGGACCACCCGCTGATCGCCGCGGCGCGGGCCACCGGCGCCTGCTTCGGCGACGAGGACGAATGCCCCGACACCCCGGACATCCGCGCGGCCCGCACGCACGGGGTGAGATGAGGACCCGCGGTTCGACGAGCGCCATGCCCCGTCATGCCCCCAGCATCCGGAACCTGCCCCGCCGGGGCCTGTCCGGGCGAGCCCTGCTGCTGTTGGTCGCAGCGGTCCTCGCCGCGGCCGGCGTTGCGGGCGGCGCCGAGACGGGCGCACGCGTCGCGGCGCGGGTGCGGGCGTACGAGAAGGCCAACGCCGGCCGGGCCGCCGTCTCCGTCGTCGCCCTTCCCCCCGCCGGGCGGGACGCCGCGCCCCAGCCGCTCGTCGCCATCCGCGCCGACCGCTCCAGCATCCCCGCCAGCAACCAGAAGCTCCTGACGGCCGCGTTCATCCTCGCGCAGTTCGGGGGCGGATACCGCTTCACCACGGACGTCTACCTTCGTGGGGAGGACCTGGTCGTCGTCGGCGGGTACGACCCGCTGCTGGGTGATCCCGTGCTCGCGGCGGACGAGGACGAGAGCATCTACGCCGAGCTGGACGCCTGGACCGCCGCCGTCCGCGCCGCGACCGGCGGACGCCTGGACGGCGACATCCTGCTCAGCGGACCGGCCGAGGCGACGCGCGTGCGCCCGCCCGGCTGGCCGGAGGACCAACTCCAGCGGGAGTACGCGGCCCCGGCGTGGGCGCTGAACTTCCACAACAACTGCATCGCCGTGTCCTTCGCCGCCAACGCCACCCGCACCGAGCCGCGCCTGCGTCCGCTCTCGAGGCGCATCCGCGTGGTCAACAAGGTCCGCGTGGGAAAGCGGAACATTTGGTCGATGCGGACCGCAGAGGACGGGGCGGTGGTGGTGCTGCGCGGGACGGTGACGGGCAAGAAGACCTGGCCGCTGAACGTGGCGATCGACCGTCCGGGGCTGCTGCTGGGACGGGTGCTGGCCGACCGTCTGGCGCGGGGCGGTGTGGCGTTCGACGGACGCATCCGCCGCGTCGGTCCGCTGGACGCCGACTCCGGCGGCATGCGGCGTTTGGCGCGGACGCAGACGCCGCTGGCGACCGTCCTGCAGCGCGTCAACAAGCAGAGCGTGAACATGGCCGCCGAGTGCATGCTGCTGGCCGCCGGAGACGGAACCTGGGAAGGCAGCGCGGCGATGATGGAGCGGACGCTGCGGGAGGCGTACGGGCTGGGCGAGGACGCCGTCTGCGTCGCCGACGGGAGCGGACTGGCGCGCGGAAACCGCGTCACGGCGCGGGCGATGACAACGGTGCTGTCGGCGTTGTCCCGCGGCCGGCGGGGCGCCGTGCTGCTGGAGTCGCTCTCGACGGCGGGCGTCGACGGCACGCTGGACGACCGCCTGGACGAGCCCGGCTGCCGCGGGCGCATCCGCGCCAAGACAGGGTACATTCGGGGCGTCTCGTGCCTCAGCGGATACGTGCTGGACCGCGCCGGGGCGCCGCGCATGGCGTTCAGCGTGCTGGTCAACGGCATCCGCCCGGGCAAGGCATGGAAGGCCAAGGACCTCCAGGACGCCCTCTGCCGCATCCTCATCCGGCATACCGACGCGGCGGACGAGCCCGCCCGCTAAGCAGTGTTAAGTATAAGCACATAGCGATTGCCCAACAGGCCGAAGGCCCGGCAGGTTGTTAGCCGGGGGCGCAGGCGAAGCCAAGCCCCCGGAACAGGCCAAACCGATCTCGCCCCGACGGGGCGAGTGGGACGCTTCGCTCTTCCTGCCGGACCCCATACGGGCCTGCGGCCATACGGCCGCCCGTCTGGGCGCTGCGCTCCGGCTCCGGCCCGGCACGGCTCCAGCGGCTACTTCCATAGCGATTGCCCAACGGGCCGAAGGCCCGTCAGGTTGTTAGCCGGGGGCGCAG
>JBMCUM010000030.1:0-13041 GCA_048622595.1 Planctomycetota bacterium
TTGCTGTGTGTCGGACATCGATGCTTACCTCGCTTCGCGCCGCGTCGGCGCCTCAGGCGTCGCCGGGCCCGTCGCGGCACGTTCGGATGCGCCTGCGGCGCCCGGCGCCGTCGTCGGGCGCGGCGTCCCGGCGCCGCTTCCGGTTGCCGGGGGGCGCTGGAGGGGAGCGTCTCCGGCCAGGGCTCGGTACAGGTCGATGCGGTCCAGCAGCAGGTCGCGGCGCGCCTGCAGCAGCGCCCGCTGCAACTGCTGGTATGACAGCACGCTCGTCAGGTAGCGGGTGAAGTCGCCCGTGCCCTTGATGTACTGCAGGCGCGTCCGCTCGGACGCGAGGCGCGCCAGGTCCGCCCGCTCGCGCAAGCTGGCCTCGAACTCCGCCTGCCGCCTCTCGGCGGACAGGGCGTCGGACACCTCGCCGAGCGCGTCGAGGACGGTCTGTCCGTAGGTGTTCAGCCGTTCGGCGAGCACCGCGCGCGTCCGCTCGACCTCGGCGCGGCGCAGTCCGGCGTCGAACAGCGGCGCCGTCATGTTAGCCGCGATGCTCGCCACCCAGTTGTCGAACAGGTCGCGCAGCTTCTCTGTCGACGTGCTGGCATCGGCCGACAGCGTCAGGCGGGGATACTGATCCGCGATCGCCGCCCACAGACGCTGATCGGCCGCCTGGATACGCAGCTCGGCGGCGCGGACGTCCGGGCGTCGCCGGATCAGCTCCGCGGGGATGCCGGTGCTCGGAAGCGGCGGCAGCTCGGGCAGCGACGCGGGCACGTCGGGCGCCGTGGCGCCCGGGGCGCGCCCGGTCAGGATGGCGAGCTGATGGCGCAGCACGTCGATGCGCGACGCGACCTGCGCCCGCAGCCCGCGGACCTCCTCCACCAGCTCGCGCTGCTGGAGCACGTCGGCCGCCGAAACCCGCCCCTGACGGAACCGCGCGGTGATGACCTCCAGGAACGCCTCGTTGGTGGCGAGCTGCTCGCGGAGGATGGCGTCCTGCCCGTGCTGCTCGCTCAGGCGGAACCACGTCCGCGCTACCTGCGCCGACAGCGTGATCGCCGCGGCATGCAGGTCGGCCGCGCTGGCGTCGGCGTCCAGGCGCGCCGCGTCGTGGACCGATCGCACCCGGTGCCACAGGTCCACCTCGTACCCCGCCGAGACGCCCGGCGACAGCTCGGTGGTGTACGTGGTTGCCCCGCCGCCTGCGCCGGCCGCGGCGCCGCTCGTGCGCTGCACCGTGCGACTCGCCCCGGCCGCCGCATCCACCGCCGGAAGCAGCGGCGCGGCGGATTTGTCGGCCACCGCGCGGGCCTGGTCCAGGCGGTTCCACGCGGTCCGCAGCGTGAAGTTGTCCCGCAGCGCCCGCCGGACCAGCGCATCCAGCGTCGCGTCGTCGAAGCGCGTCCACCACCGCCGCCCCGCACGCCCGGTCCCGCTGTCGGCGAACTGTCCGGGCATCGCCACCGGCGGCGCCACATCCGCGCGGCGGCGCGTGCACGCCGGCAGCATCGCGGCCAGCAGCACCACGAGCAGCGCGCGTCGCGGGCGCTTCGCCCGCATCGGTGCGTTGTTCGTTGCGCGTCTCAGCTCAGGCCTCCATCCGGCGTCCCTCGCCGCGTTCGATGCGGCGGCGCAGCTCGCCGATCGCCGCCAGCGAGAACCGTGTGACGTGCCGGGCGATCAGGTCGGGGCTGAACTCCAGGTCCGGTCCCGGCGGCGTCGCCGTTGCCGCGTCCCGTCGGGCGCGCTTACGCAGCAGGACGTGAAAGCACTGCGCCATCACGCTCATCCCGCACAGCCAGACGGTCCGCTCGGACGCGCCGGGCCCGAGCAGCTCCCGCACCACGGCGATCGTCTCACGCCGCAACGGCTCGATCGCCTCGTGGGTGATCTCGGCGAGCAGACCCGTCGGGCGGGCGTGCTCGTGGTGAATCATGTCGAAGTCATAGCTCTCGGGGTCCATGATGCGATGGACGACCGCGTCGATGCGTCCGGCGAGGCGCCGCGCGGGCGGTGCGTCGGGCGGGACGCCGCCGTCGGGCGGGTGAGCGGTCAGTCCCCGGGCGAACGCCCGCCGCCACGCCTCGATGTAGAGGTTCTCTTTTGAGCGGAAATAGTAGTTGACGGCGGCGAGGTTCGCCCCGGCCTGTCGACAGATCCCGGCGACCGTGGCCTCGTGGTAGCCCTTTTCAGCAAAGGCCTTGCACGCGGCATCCAGCAGCCGCTGCTCCGTGGTATCTTCGCGCGTCCCGTTTCCGCTCACGGCTCACCCGGTCCTAAACGGCGGATTGAATCGCCTATTTCAATTGATTATATTCCTCGCCGCCCGGCGTGCAAGCGCGTTTTTCCCGTTCACCCGTCCTGCGGTCGCCCCCTCCCAGGCCGGTCGCCGTTACAATACGAGGGAAGGTACTCCCCGCCAGAGCCCATGCCACGCGAATCCAAGGCCGACAAAAAGCAACGCACCCGCACGATCATCCGGAAGCTGCGCGGACGGTACCCGCACGCGCGGACGGCGCTGAACTTCTCCAACCCCCTGGAGCTTCTGGTGGCGACGATTCTCGCTGCCCAGTGCACCGACCGGAAGGTCAACGAGGTCGCGGCCGAGCTGTTCAAGAAGTACCGCACGCCGGAGGACTGGGCCCGGGTTCCGCTGGACCGGCTCGAGCAGGAGGTTCGCCCGACGGGCTTCTATCGCAACAAGGCCAGGAGCATCCGCAACGCCTGCGCCGTCATCGCCAAGCAGCACGACGGAAAGGTTCCCGACAGCATGGAAGAGCTGGTCAAGCTGCCCGGGGTGGGGCGTAAAACCGCGGCGGTGGTCCTGGGCAACGCCTTCGGCATCAACGAGGGCATCCCCGTCGATACCCACGTGGACCGCGTCTCGCGACGCCTCAAGTTGACCTGTCGCAAGAAGGGACAGACCGACAGAATCGAGCAGGATCTCATGGAGCTCGTCCCGCCGAAGACGTGGACGGCGCTGGCGCACATGCTGACGTGGCACGGACGCCAGACGTGCACCGCGCGCAAGCCGGACTGCGACGAGTGCATCCTCAACGACGTGTGTCCCTCCGCGTTCAAGGCCTAGCGGGCTCGGGTGCGGCCCCGGCCGCAGCGCGAGGGGGCTTTGGCTTGCACTTCGGTGCCCGCGGCGATATGCAAGGGCTTCGGACCTGACCGAACCGACCAGCGCAGGAAGGAATTGCGATGAAACCCATCAGCGTCCAGTTGTACAGCGTTCGCGAGCAGGCCGCCCGGGACCTGCCCGGCGTGCTGAAGCAAATCGCCGACATCGGCTACAAGGGCGTCGAGCCGGCCGGTCTCCACGGACACGCCCCGCAGGACGTCCGCAGGATGCTGGACGACATGGGGCTGGTCGCCTCCTCCACGCACGGCCCGCTGCCGAGCGAGGACAACCTCTGCGAGGTGGTGGAGACGGCCCAGGCGCTGGGCTACGAGATGGTCATCTCGGGCAAGGGCGCCGAGGACTTCAAGACGCGGGACGCCATCCTCGCCCTCGCCGAGCAGTTCCAGACCGCCGCCGAGCTGCTCAAGCCCCACGGGCTGCGGATGGGCTACCACAACCACTGGTGGGAGTTCGACGAGGTCGACGGGCGGCTGGGCTACGAGCTCTTCCTCGAAGCGGCGTCCGACGTGTTCAGCGAGCTGGACACCTACTGGGCGAGCAACTTCGGCGCCGTGGACGTGCCCGCCCTCGTCGCCCGCCACGCGGCGAGGCTTCCGATCCTGCACATCAAGGACGGACCGCTCATCCAGGACCAGCCCCACACCGCCGTGGGCGCCGGGAAGATGGACGTCCCGGCCGTGATCGGCGCCGCCGACGAGAGCGTGCTGCAGTGGGTCGTGGTGGAACTGGATACCTGCGCCGGGGACATGATGCAGGCCCTGGCCGACAGCTACGCGTACCTGACCTCGCACGGCCTGGCCGAGGGCAACAGGTAGCCCGCCCGAGGCGCCGGCGCGATCGCGCCCGCGCCGCGCCGAGCATTCTTTTGCGCAGCGCCCCGGGCGGTACAATAGAGCAATGGTGTGCGGCGTCCATGCCGCAGACCCGGGAGACCAGCCATGAATCACACGTCGGTTCACGCGGTATTGGCCCTGGTCGCCGTTGTCACGGCGGCCGCGATGGGCGGGTGCGTCAACGTCAGCATTCCCGAGAGGATCCAGGTAGACACGGGCGGTAGCGGCGGCGGTAACGACGGCGGCGAGTCGGGCCCGGACCAGTTACCAGGCGCCTCGACGAACGGAAGCTGGAAGGACGCCGCCTACGCCGTCGGCGGGCACATGCTCGGCGCCCAGCGCGGCGTGCTGTTCTACGCGTTCGACACGCTGGCGTATCCGGGCAAGCCGGTGGACGTCGCCGCTCGGCTTCAGTCGGCGCGGAACCTCAAAGGCATCGAGGGCGCGACGATGGGCTTCTACCTGCACGACCGCCTCCTTGCCGAGGCGCGGACGGACGCCGACGGGTACGGTCGGTTCTCCTGGACGCCCCCGGAACCCGGCGACTACGCGATGCGCGTCCGCGTGCTGTCGGTCCCGGACGCCGCCGACGAGGAGCTGACGGAGCTGCCGCCCGCGCCGTTGCTGGTCGCGGCGACGCCGAAGCAGACGGAACTGTGCGTGATCGATCTGGATCACACGGTGGTTGACAGCGGCTTCTTCCGCGTGCTGATCGGTGGCGCCAGGCCCATGCGGGGCGCGGCCGACGTCGTCGCTCGCCTCGCCCGGCGGTACCAGGTGGTCTACCTGACGCACCGGCCCAACATCCTGACGGCCAAGAGCAAGCAGTGGTTGACGGACCACGACTTTCCGTCGGCGCCGGTGCTGGTCAGCGAGTTGCGGGACGTGCTGGACAGCGGCGAGTTCAAGACGGGCAAGCTCAAGGCGATGCGCGCGAGCTACCCCAACGTGCGCGTGGGGATCGGCGACAAGCTCTCCGACGCCCAGGCCTACGTGGACAACGGCATGGTCGCGGTGCTCGTCCCCCACTATGATCCGGAGGACGCCGACGAGATGGACGCGCTGGCGCGGGACATCCGCGACCTGAACGGGCGCGGGCGGCTGCACGTGGTCGGCGACTGGGGCGAGATCGAGCGGGTGTTTTTCGGTGACGCGGCCTATCCGCCGGAGCGGTTCGCGCGCTATCTGGAGGCCCGCGCCCGCCGCCGCCGTGCCGAACAGCGCCGCGAAGACGACGATGACGATGACTGATATGGGTCTACAGTAGCGGCCTTTACCGCTTGAGTCTTTTGATCAGTTCATTGCGGTTTTTGAGGGGCGTCGGGTCCGTGAGGCGCTGAAGCATCGACCATGTGGGGCTGGGATGCTCGCCCGAGGTGCGGGGCGTATGGTATCGCTCGGCTGCTCGGCGCAGTCGCTTGGCCGCGTCGGCGACGGCCTGTCGATCCGGTCCGCGGAGATGCGCGGTGGTCAGGGCCTCGGTGAACGCCCGCATTTGGTACTGCCCGGACGGATGGGCCAGCAGTTCGTGGTTGTCGTCTATGAACGCAAGCAGCCCGTCCCAGTCACCCCGCTCGGCATAGAGGCGCGTCACGGCGCGCATGGCCCTGAGGCGGTCGTTCTCGAAGACGCCGACACCGTGGGCCCGCCTTGCACCGCCGGGAACATCCGGCGGATGGCGCAGTTCCCAGGCCTGGTTGGCCGCCTCGCTGTCGAGGTACAGTATGGCCTGGTAACCGGCGATAAACCGCTGAAGTTCCTTGTCGTCGAGCGGGCCGCGGGCGCGGCGATACTGCATCTCGACGTCGTTGAGTTGTTCCAGGTAGGCCGTGGACTGTCCATACTGATAGAATCGTAACGGCGGACACCCGGAGCATGTTGCTGCGACGATCGAGGCGATCAGAGCGACGGTTGCGCGTCCAGCAGGGCTGGGCATGGGTGGAGTCTCCTTGCGAGTTCGAAGACCGCTACCCGCTTGCGGCGCTGTTGCGCCGAAAAACAGCGGCGGTCAATCGTCGCGCGTATGGTCAGTTCGTCCATGCGATCCGTAGTAGCCGCTCTGCGGGTCGTCGCCTGCGGTGGTGTCGGAACCGCCTTTGCCGTTGGTGCCTCCTTGTTCCGAGCCGTCGGACTGGTCCTCGTCCTCTGCCGGGCCGAGGTAGTCGGCGTCGATGACGGCCGTGCGGGCGAGCATGTCGCCCAGGCGCTGACGCCACCGGGTCAGCAGGGGCACCAGCAGCAGCAGGGGGATGGCGATGGGCATGGACAGCTCGATGATCTTGACGAGGTTGCGCAGCAGCGCCTCGCGGAGGTTGGGGCGACGCCCCTGCTCGTTGACCACGGCCAGGCGCATCAGGCGTTTGCCCACCGTCTGGCCGAGTCGCATCTCCAGCACGATGCAGTAGCCCACGTACATCGCCAGGGAGGCGATGGCGAAATACGCCAGCGCCGGCGCCATCGGCTGCGGGCTCTGCACCGCCTCTTTGAGCTGCTTCCAGGGGTCGGCGGGAACCGGCGGGCGGAACACCGTCCACGACAGGAAGACCCACGGGACCAGGTCGATCAGTCCGGCCAGCAGACGCTTTCCGAGATGTCCCGGGCGTCGGCGGGGGACGGCGAACGGCCCGCGGGGCGCCTGCGGGCGGAGCAGGAACATGGGAATCAGGATCGCCACCAGCACCCCCCACATGAAGTATTCGAATATCTTCTGACCGCCGGAGGGCGGCGGCGGGCTGGTGAGGATGTCCACATCCCGGCGCTGGGTCATCCGCCCCGACAGGTCGCACGACGCCAGGCGGACCGTCTCGCCGTCACGCCACACCAGCGCGACCAGGTCGTCGCCCATGCGCGCCACGTGCGGCGGCGCGTCGCCCGGGGCGACGAAGGGCTCGCCGTCGCGGCGGATCGGCTCGACGCGCCACCGGCCGTCCCCGTCGGCCGATCGAGACGGCAGGTACGTCGCCACGTGCAGCGCGCCGTCGGGTCCGGCGGCGACGGCTGAGAGCTGCGACTTGACGCTCAGCAGCGCCAGAAGCTCGCCCTCGGTGAGCAGTTCCGCCAGGTCGCCCAGGCCGATGCGGCGCCAGCTCTCGCCGGGGTCGCCGCCCAGCAGCACGCGGCGGTCGGGGAGGTAGACGTAGAGCACCTGTCCGGCCGTGGCGGCGCGGACGCCGGACAGCGCCTCGTCGCCGACGGTTCCGGGCACGTCATCGAGGTGGACCCAGCCGTCCGGGGCGAGCTGGAACACGCCGAGGGCGACGCCCGCCCCCGTCGGTGCGATCGCGGCGCGGCTCGCCGGCGCCGTTGCCGGTCCGGTCGCCGTCGTCGGGCGCGTCGTCGTTGACGATGCGGTCTCGGCCGGTCGGGTCGACGCCGAGGGCGCGGCGCGTGAGACCAGCGCCACGACGCTGTCGCGGTTCGGCGCGCGGGCGAACCCCTGCCCCTCCAGCAGCACCACGCGCCGCGGCGTCTGGGGCCAGTTGTCCAGGTCCGGCTTGTCCCGTTGGAGGGGCTCGGTATGCAGGCCTACCGCCCAGAACGCCCCGTCGGGAAAGAGCATGTGCAGTTGGGTCCCCACGGCGGCGACGGCACGCGGAGGCGGGGAACCCTTGCGCAGGACCCAGCGCCAGCTCCCGCCGGTCGGCAGGGCGACCACGCCTAAGCGCTTCTGCTCCATCGTCGGACGTACGATCCACAGCGCCTCGTCGTTGCCGGCCACGCGCCCGCGCGCCCCGCCGGCGGCGGCCGGGGCGACCGACGCGCACGCCAGCACGCAGGCGATCAGGTTGACCCGCAGCGCGACCCGCCTCATGGTCCGCCCTCCTGCGGCGCGGCGTCCTCGACGCCGCGGTCGACCTGGACGACCCGCTCGGTGGGCGGGTCGAAGCGGCAGGCGCCGCGGTCCCACTTGTCGGCCGTGGTCATGTCGCTCAGCCGCAGATGCACGCGCCGGACGTCCGCGACGGCGCGGTCCGCGTCGTCGCCCCAGGGCACACGCTCGATGACGATGTCCGTGGGCATCACGGGCCGGGCCGCCTCCGCGTGCCGCTCTGCGGCGTCGTCCGCGTCCGCGTCGTCGCCGGGCTCCGCCCCGCCCAGCCACGCCTCCGGGTCCACCCCGGCGTCCGCATCGCCCGCCGAGGCGCCGGCGATGGGGCGGTAGTCGCTCATCCGGGCGGTCAGCACCCGTCGGCCTTCGGGCGAGATCAGGTCCACGCGGAACGGGCGGCGCGGGGCGTCGTCGGACCAGCGGAAGTAGACCTTGCGTCGGAAGCCGATTTGTCCGCTGACCGGCCGACGGTCCACGTACGTCAACACGTACGCGCACGGGTCGGTCTGCATCGTCAGCGCCACGGTCGGAAGTTCGGTCAGGTCGGAGGGAACGGCACAGACGCCGAGCACCGCGAGTAACTGGTTCGGGTCGATCGGAAGGGCGTCGACGCCCGGCGCCCCGGCGTACTCGTGGCGTCCCCAGTAGGCCGCGGACGCCTCGCCCAGGCGATACCAGCAGTAGTAGACGCCCTGGGCGGCGCAGGACCCGACGCGAAACAGCTCCACCCCCGCCAGCTCGCGCCCGACGAGGACGAAGTCGTGCGGACCCAGCGGGTTGCGCCCCTTGCCCAGAAGCAGCAGTCCGTTCGGCGTCGCCAGGGGGCTCGCCGAGCCCCAACTGAAGGTCCGCCCCTGCGGGTCGCGCAATGTGATGCGCATCCGCGCCCGCGCCCACAGGCGGGGCACGGCCGCGGCGTTGGCGTTGTGCTCGGCGATGAGCTGATCGACGCCCACGGCGGTCTCGGGGCACGGTTTGGGACAACCGGCCAGCGCGCCCGCCAGCGCCGCCAGCGCCACCGCTCGCACGGTCGCTCGCATGCTCCCGCCTGCGCTCACAGGTCCGTCTCCATGATTTGTCCGAGCTGCTCGCTGACGTCGGCGATCTTGTCCTCGTCCAGGTGCGGGTCGACGACTTCGCACGTGGCCTGTTCGCCGCGCAGGCGCATGACCCACACGTCGCGCCCGGACTCGTCGGTCCGCCCGCGCTCGTAGACCAGGCGCTTCTTGCGCATCAGCACCAGGGCGAGGACGAAGCGGAAGTTGACCTTGGCCTCGTCGTCGGCGCCGGCCAGCCGCTCGAAAAAGTTCACCAGAACCTCGTCGTCCACCAGGAGCTTGCGCTTCTGCTGCGACTGCGGGAGCCGGCTGGACCACACGGCCAGGGCGTCGCCGGTCGCTTCGCCCGGCGGGCGGCAGGTCGTGCAGTAGTCACGGCGCTCCAGATCCTCGCCGACCTCGACGACGGTGGCGACGTACGCCTCCCCGGGCGCGAGCCGGCGCTCACACGTGGCGCACCGCCCCGTGACCTTCGCGATGTTGTACTGCTTGCCCATACGTCCGGTTCGCCGCGGGACCGCGTTTGCCAACAGCAACGGCTTGCAGTCCATAGATTACACGGATTTCACGGAAAACAGCGGAGGAAGTCCAAGGATGACACGAATGACACGAAGAGATTACAGGACCACCCGCCGGAATTCGACCGGGCCGCGGCCGAAATTCAAGACGACGATCGCGTCATGGCCGTGTGCTGCGCCTTCTGCGTTTGCTCTTGTCGTCGTTCTTCGTGCAGTTCGTGTCATTCGTGGATTGAAGCCCTCCCCGCGGGGGGATCACGCCAGCCAGTCGGCGGCTGCGACTTCCAGTTCGTCGCGCAGGGCGTCGGCCGCGGCGACGTCTTCGGCCGAGGCGCGGCGGATGTCCTCGGCAGCGGCGCGGTCCGCGACGTTCGCCAGGTTGACCCGGACGTTGTAGTCGCACAGGCGGCAGGTCGCCGCCGCCAGGGTCGCGGCGCCCAACAGGTCCGTAATCAGGTGCGGGTTGCTCGTCGGCGCCAGGGCCTTCAGGTCCCGCAGCAGCGCCACGGACAGCTTGGCGACCTCGCGCGGCACGTCGATCGTCGCGGCCGTGGCGACCGCGACGGCCTCGTCCCTGTCCGGACCGTCGGCGCACTTCGTCGCATCGCGGTAGAGGCGATACGCGGCCGCGTCGTCGGCGACGAGCTGCTCGAACATCGCCCGTGCGCGGACCAACCGCCCGGCGAGCTTCTCGTGCGCCTCGGCGTGGGCGGCGTACTTCTTCTTACCGCGCGTGAAGTTCAGCGACATCTCGCCCAGTGCGGCCGACAGGGCGCCGACAACCCCGGCGACGCTCCCGCCGCCCGGGGTGGCGGTGCGTTCGGCCGTGGCGGCAGCGAAGTCCCGCACCGACAACTCCAGCAGATTCTCGCATCGACTCATGATCTCGTCCCTGCAAAGGCGCTGCGGCGGTTGCGCCGACCGGCGCACCTGCCCGTTCCCGAAGAGAGGTATGCGGGCATGCGCTTCGCCCGGCCGGGCGAAGCGCCGTGGCGCGCGGGCGGTCTGTGCGACCCGTGCATTCTGCGTACCGGGTGGATTACGGTTGCTCTGTTTTGTCAAAGGCGGTCGGATCCGGCGTGGTCACGACCGTCGTGAACTCGCCGGAGAAGTACTTGCGCCCCACGCGGCGGACGTCGGCCGGCGTCACGGCGCGGTAGAGCTCCGCCTGGCGCCGGTGGAAGTCCCAGCCCAGTCCGTACAGTTCGTTCAGCGCCGCGCCCATCGCCAGGTCGCTCATCGTCTGGTTGCCCAGCGCCTCGGCCGTGAGGATAACGTTCACGGCGCGGTCGATCTCCGCCTGCGTCGGCGTGTAGCTCGCCGCCCGGCGCAGGTTTCTGCGGATGATCGCGGCGACGCGCGGCGCCTGCGACGGTTGGCAACCGGCGTAGACCACCAGCGCCCCCGGCGCCAGCCCCGTCCAGTTGTAGGCGTGCACGACGTAGACGAGCTGCTTTCCGCGCAGCTCCTCGTGCAGCCAGCCGCTGGGCAGGCGGTACCCGCTGATGATCGTGTCGAGCACGGTCATGGGGATGCGGTCTTCCAGGTCCGCCGTCCGCATGCCCGGGGCGGCGACGATCACGCCGGCCTGCGTCTTGTCCGTCTTGATCGTGATGGTACCGCCCGGCGCGTCGGGCGCCGCGTCGGGCACCTCCAGTTTTCCGGGCTCGTCGCCGGCGGCTTCGAACAGTCCCCCCAGCCGCTGCTTGAGCCGCGCGGCGTCGAACTCGCCGTACACCGCCAGCACCGCCTCGCCCGGGCGCGAGGCGACCCACCGGCGATGATGTTCCGCGAGCCGCTCGGCGTCGGCGTCGGCGACGACCTCTTCCCGTCCGGTCGGAAGGAGCCGATACGGCGATCCCGCGAAGAACCGCTGGCGGAACCGCTTCTGGAGCTGCGTCAGCCAGTGCTGCTCGCTCTGGCGGATGCGGGCGATGGCGGCAGGGCGCAGAATCTCCAGCTCGTCCGGGGGGAAGGTCGGTTGCGTGACGACCTCGGCGAAGATGTCGATCGCCTCGTCGAAGCTGTCGGCGAGGCACTCGGCGCGCCAGTAGAACGTGTTGTTTCCGCAGTTGCCCGCGATGCCGCCTCCGGCGCGGTCGAAGAACGCGTCGATCTCCTCGGCCGTGTAGTGTTTCGTGCCGCGCGTGGACAGCGCCGTCATCAGCGCGCCGAGCCCGTTGGCCTCGGCGTCCTCGGCGAGCACGCCGCCGCGGACCGCGTAGACCATCGAGACCAGTCCCACGTCGGCGGGTCGCAGCACCACGCGCAGCCCGTCGGGCAGCGTGATCAGCTCGCCGGTGTCCGTCGCGGTCGAAGCGGGGCGGGACGCGGCGGGCTGGTGCGGCTCGCGGCGCTCGGGCAGCAGCCGCGTGACGGCCATCGCGTCGGTGTCGAGGTACGTCCGCGCCGCGCGGCGCACCTGCCGGGCGGTGACTGCCTGGATGCGGTCCGTGTATCGCGCCGAGAAGCCCACGTCCCCCGTCGTCATGTAGTCCCGCGCGAGCGTCCCGGCCAGCGCCTCGGCGGTCTGCAAGGCGTGGACGTGGTCGGCGATCTTCTGGCGCTTGGCGCGGGCGAGTTCTTCGTCCGTCACGCCGTCGGCGACGACGCGGCGGATCTCGTCGAGGACGGCCTGCTCGGCGGCGTCGGCGCTGTCCGGCCGGCAGCGGTAGTCCACCGTGAACACCCCGCGCCCCCACGCGGGCGTCCACGAGCTGGTGGAGATGTCCGTGACCAGCTTCCGCTGGCGGAACACTTCACGCCGCAGGCGACTGGCCCGGCCGTGACCGAGCACGTACGACAGCACGTCCAGCGCGTAGAGGTCCTCGTGCAGCAGGTCGACGGTGCGGAAGCTGACGCGGCAGATCGCCTCGGTCAGGTCCGCCTGGCGCCGCGTGACGCGCCGCGCGGCGGTGATCGGCGGGACGGCGGGCAGTTCGTGCGTCACCGCCCGCCCGCGCCGCCAGCCGGCGAAGGCCTTGCGCGTCTCGGTGATGACGCGGTCGGTGTCCACGTCGCCGGCGACGACGAAGATCGTGTTCTGCGGGACGTACATCCGCCCGTGGTAGGCGCGGACGTCGTCCCACGTCAGCTTCGCCAGCGGCGCGGCGTACCCGATGACCGGAACCGCCGCCGGATGTCCCGCGAACGCGTTGGCCATGTGGGCGTACCACGCCTGGCGGGTCGGCTCATCGGCGCCTTTCTCCAGCTCGCGCTGCACCACCCCGTGCTCGCGCCGGAAGTCCGCCCGCGTGAACTGAGCCCGGGCGAGCCAGTCCGCCACCAGGTCGATGCAGGCGTCGGTCTTGGCCGCGGCGGCCGAGATGTAGTAGCACGTGTGGTCCAGCGAGGTGTAGGCGTTCGCCTGTCCGCCGATCTCGGTGACGCGGTTGACCGTCTCGTCGCGCGGCTTCTGCACGCCGCCGGACTGGCTGTGGTGGGCCGCGTCGTCGGCCACCAGGTGCTCCAGCAGGTGCGAGACGCCCGCGCCCAGCCACTCTCGCTCGTACAGCCCGCCGGCGCGGACGTACGCCTTGACGCACACCACCGGCGCCGTGTGCTTCTGGCGGACGATGACGGTCAGTCCGTTGGACAGCTCGACGACCGTCGCGGCGTCGGCGGCGACGCGCTCGGTGATCTCCAGCGGCGGGGCGGCGGCGCG
>JBMCUM010000031.1:0-13003 GCA_048622595.1 Planctomycetota bacterium
GCCACCTGCGACGCCGCCGCTGCCGCGTCGAGGTGTTCAAGCCCGTCGCCACCGGCTGCCCGCGCCGGCGCGGCGGGCGCGCCAGCGTCGAGGCCGACCTGCTGGCAG
This sequence comes from Planctomycetota bacterium, assembly GCA_048622595.1. Classification (GTDB taxonomy): domain Bacteria; phylum Planctomycetota; class Phycisphaerae; order SM23-33; family SM23-33; genus JAGXKT01. The sequence continues at coordinate 109 of JBMCUM010000031.1, forward strand.
CAGCCGCCGAGTCGCGACTGTCCCTGGCCGAGATCGCCCCGGTGCGCCTGGGCGGTCACGCCCCGGTCAACGTCGCCGCCAGGCGGGCGGGCCGGACCATCGACCCCGAGGCGCTGCTGGCAGCGTATCGCCACGCGGCCGCCGGCGCGGAGGTCATCGTCGTCGAGGCGACCGGCGGGCTGCTGAGCCCTCTGACCGACGCGTTCTGGACGGTGCATTTCGCCCGGGCGATCGCCCTTCCGCTGGTGCTGGTCGTCGAGGCCGACGCGCACGCGCTGAACCGGGCCCTGCTGACGCTGCACGCGGCCCTCTCGGCCGGGCTGCGCGTCGCCGGCGTCGTGGTCAACCGCTACCTGCCCGCCCCGCCGGGTCCGGGGGTTGAGACGGCCGGGGAGGGCTTCGACGACGCGGCGGAGGCGGTCGTCGAGACGGCCGCCGAGCAGATCGCCGCACGCGGGTCCGTCAAGGTTCTGGGCGTGGTTCCCGTTGACCGGGGCAACAGCGTCGCCGCAGCGCGCATCGGGCGCGACACGCAGTTCGTCATCGACCAGGTCGACTGGCGCGAGCTGTCCCGGAGCGGGTGACGCGGGGCGCGGCGCCGGTCCGGGTGCACCGCGCAGCACGCGCGTCGCGGGGCGGCGGCGTGTACAATGCTCGCGGCGGAGTCGGGATCCGCAAGAGGCAACGCATGACGGCGCAACGCCCGGACGGGCTCAAAAAGGGACTGGGGCTGGGCAGCGTGTTCTGCATCGCCACCGGCGCGATGATCAGCTCCGGTCTGTTTGTGCTTCCCGGGCTGGCGTTCGCCAGGGCGGGCCCGGCGGCGACCCTGTCCTACGCGCTGGCCGGGCTGCTGGCGCTGCCCGGGCTGCTGAGCACGGCCGAGCTGACCACGGCCATGCCCAAGGCCGGAAGCGACTACTACTTCATCACCCGCGGGATGGGACCGGCGGTGGGAACCGTCGCCGGGCTGTTCAACTGGGTGGCGTTCTCGCTGAAGGCGGCGTTCGCGCTGGTGGGAATGGGGGCGATGGTGGCGCTGCTGTCCGCGGTCGACATGCGGATCACCGGCGTGGCGCTGGGCGCGGTGCTGATCGGGCTGAACCTCGTGGGCGTCAAGGCCGCGGCGCGGATACAGATGGGCCTGGTCGCCCTGCTGCTGGGTCTGATGCTGCTGTACGTCGTCCGCGGGCTGCCCGCCATCAGCGTCGAGCGCTACGCCGACTTCACCCCGCACGGCGCGGGGGCTGTGTTCGCCACGGCCGGGTTCGTGTTCGTCTCCTACGGGGGCCTTCTGAAGATCGCCAGCGTCGCCGAGGAGGTCCGCAACCCGAGGCGGACCATCCCCGCCGGGCTGATGCTCTCCCTGGCGGCGGGCATGGTGCTCTACGCCGCGATGGTCACGATCACCGTGGGGGTTCTTCCGCCCGAGCAACTGTCCGGCTCGCTGACGCCCATCGCCGACGGCGCCCGGGCGTTCATGGGTCCGGCCGGGCAGGTCGCCGTGGGCGTCGCGGCGGCGCTGGCGTTTGTGACCACGGCCAACGCGGGCGTGCTGACCGGGGCGCGCTACCTGCTGGCGATGAGTCGCGACCGCATGCTGCCCGGCGCCGTCAGCCGCGTCAACCGCCGCTTCGCCACCCCGCACGTGGCGGTGCTGCTGACCGGGGCGATGGTGATCGTCCCGCTGTTCGTGGACCTGAAGACCCTCATCGAGGGCGCGTCCATCGGGCTGATCCTCACCAACATCCTGGCCAACCTGTCGGTGATCGTCCTGCGTGAAGGTCAGGTGGCGAACTATCGCCCCACGTTCCGCGCGCCGCTGTACCCGTGGGTCCAGGCGGCGGGCATCGCCGGGCTGGTCTTCGTGCTGTTCGAGATCGGCGTCGAGGCGTTCGCCGTCAGCGCGGTTCTGGCCGCGGGAGGGTTCTGCCTGTACTGGTTCTACGGGCGGGCGCGCGTCCGCCAGGAATACGCCCTGCTTCACCTCGTCGAGCGGATCACGGACCGCAAGCTGGTCACCGGTACGCTGGAGGCCGAGTTGAAGGACGTCATCCGTCAGCGCGACGAGATCGTCCTGGACCGGTTCGACCAACTCATCGAGCGCTGCGACGTGATCGACACGGACGAGGACCTTCCGGCCGAGGAACTGTTCGCCCGCGCCGCCGAGCGCCTCGCGCCGCATCTGCGCGCCGACGCCGAGACGCTGCTGGCCGCGCTGACCGCCCGCGAGACCGAAAGCAGCACCGTCATCAGCCCCCACCTGGCCGTGCCGCACGTCGTCGTCGACGGCGAGGGGGGCTTCGACATCCTGCTGGCGCGATCGCGGGAGGGGTTCGTCTTCCCCAGTTCCGACGAGGGCGTGCACGCCGTGTTCGTCCTGGCCGGAACCCGCGACCAGCGGAACTTCCACCTCCAGGCGTTGTCGGCCATCGCGCAGGTCGTCCAGGAGTCGGACTTCGAGCGGCGCTGGCTGGCCGCTGCGAACGACCAGCAACTGCGCGACGTGGTGCTGCTGGGTAAGCGGCAGCGCCACGGATGAAGCGAGAGCCATTTGCGCTGTTTGTAGCGAAGGCGTCCCGCCTTCGTGTACCGCGGGCGTCTCGCCCGCGCTACGGCGAAAGGCCGCAGCGCACATGACTCAGGCGACGGGCACGGTTGCGGGACGGCGGGTAAGCTGGTAGAGTTTCGCCCTCGCCCATCGCCCGCGCGGCGCGTTCGCGCGCCCGGCGGGACCGGATTGACGGGAGATTGACGTGGCCGAGACGACGCCGCTATACGACCGACACCACGCGCGGGGCGCCCGCATGGTGGACTTCGCCGGGTACGCCCTTCCGGTGCAGTTCGCCGGCGTGCTGGACGAGCATCGCCACTGCCGCACCGCCGCGGCGCTGTTCGACACCAGCCACATGGGTCAGCTCCTGATCCGCGGACCCGACGCGGGGGGCGAGCTGGCCAAGCTGTTCACCCAGAACGCCGCGGAGCTGGACGTCGGGCGCGACCGGTACGGGTTCCTGCTGAACTCCGACGGCGGGGTGATCGACGACGCCATCCTCATGCGCCTCGGCGAGCAGGAGTTCCTGCTGGTCGTCAACGCCGGAACCGCCGACGACGACCGCCAGTGGGTGCAGTCGCACCTGGGCGGGGCGGTTGAGATCACCGACCTGCGCGCCGACGGATGGGGCAAGATCGACCTGCAGGGACCGTCGGCGGCGGACGTGCTGGCGCCGCTGGCCGAGTTCGAGCTGCCGGCGTTGCAATACTTCCGCTGCCGGCGCGGGCGGATCTACGGGGCCGAGTGCATCGTCAGCCGCACCGGGTACACCGGCGAGCTGGGCTACGAGATCATGGGCCCCGGCGACGAGGTCGCTGCGCTGTGGGACCGCCTGCTGGACGACGAGCGGGTCGCCCCGGCCGGGCTGGGCGCGCGGGATTCGCTCCGCCTGGAGATGTGCCTGCCGCTGTACGGAAACGAGCTGAGCCGCCGGCGCACGCCGCTGGAGGCGGACCTCATGGCATTCGTCGGCGATCACGGGTTTATCGGAGCCGAGGCGCTGCGCATCCGGGCGCGGCGCGGCGCCGGCGAGAAGCTCGTCGCGCTGCGATCCGACGGGCGCCGGCGACCGCGGGCGGGTGACGTCATCCGCCGGGGCGACCGGAAGGTCGGCACGATCACCAGCGGGGCGTTCTCGCCCATGCTGGAGGTCTCGATCGCCATGGGCTACGTCGCCCCCGACGCGGCCGAGGTGGGCACGGAGCTGAGCGTCGCGACGCGGCGGGCGGAGCTGGGCATCACCGTCGCCGACAAGCCGCTGTATAAGCAGGGAACCGCCAGGGCCAAGCTCGAATGAGGAAGCACGAATGACGAATCCGGGTCTCGGCGCTTCGTTGTCGACATTGGTGCTTCGTCCTTTATCTTCATTCGGATTTCGACATTCGGAATTACCCGAGCGACCGAAGGAAGCGAGACATGAATCCGCAGGACTTGCGCTACACCGAGCAGCACGAGTGGGTTCGCGTGGACGGACGGACCGCGACGGTCGGGATCACCGACCACGCCCAGAAAGCCCTGGGCGACATCACGTTCGTCGAGCTGCCCGACGCCGACCAACGGGTCGACAAGGGCGGCGAGGTCTGCGCCATCGAGTCGGCCAAGGCGGCCTCGAGCATCTACGCCCCGGCGGCGGGCAAGGTCACCGAGGCCAACGCCGCCCTGGAGGACGACCCGAGCAAGGTCAACTCCGATCCGTACGGGGACGGGTGGATCTACAAGCTGGAGCTGTCCGACCCGTCGCAGGTCGAGAACCTGATGGACGCCGCGGCGTATGAGGAGCTCCTCGCCCGGGAGCAGGACTGAGTGACGAAACGCGCCAACGGCAAGCGAAGGCCACCGATGAACCCGTTGCGTGTCTACGCGGATACGTCCGTGTTCGGTGGGGTTGGCGACGATGAATTCGCCAGTCTCAGCCGCGCGTTCTTTGATCGTGTGGCCGGGGGTGAGGTAACCGTGCTGGTCTCGCAAATCACATATAATGAATTGGCGGCCGCCCCCTCGTGCGTCCGCAGGGTTTTGGAGAGATTGGAGCCCGGGCAGGTGGAGGAAGTGCCGGCTGGCCAGGAGGTGCGCGCCTTGGCGGATGCCTATGCAGCGCATGGCGCACTGGGAGGCGGCGCTCGCGACGACGCGCTTCACGTTGCTGCGGCGACCGTCGCCGGCGCGGATGCAATCGTCAGTTGGAATTTCCGGCACATCGTGAATCTTGACCGGATACGGAAGTTCAACGGCGTCAATGCACTCATGGGTTACCGCCCCGTCGAGATTCGCAGTCCGTTGGAGTTGCTCCATGACAACGAGAACTGACAAGACGCTTGCCTGCGTTCGCATGAAGGACGAAGCCCAGCAGGCCCTGGCTGGCGAATACGAGCGACGAAAGTCGGAATTTCCCTCGTACGATGCCTTTCTCGACGCAAAGGCAGCGGAGGACCCCTGGATAAGGAAGATGCGTGCGCGGTTCGCCGACGGCGCAAAGGATAGCGGTAAATAACCCCGCATCGCCGTCGTGCGGTTCAGACGCACCTGGAACCATCAATGGAACGTCGAACGCGTCGGGTTCTTCGGCGCCTGGCGTTTCCGCGGAGAGTTTCATGCCTTACATCGCCAACACGGACGACCAGCGTCGGGAGATGCTCGCGGCGCTGGGGCTCGACACGCTCGATGATCTCTTCGCCGACATCCCTGCCGATCTGCGCTGCGGCGAGTTGGACCTGCCCGAAGGCCGGCCCGAGCAGGAAGTCGGCCGGCACGTCGCCCACCTCGCCGGGCACAACGCCGCCCCGCCGGTGAGTTTCCTCGGCGGCGGGTTCTACGACCACTTCATCCCGGCCTCGGTGGACGCCCTGGCGTCGCGGAGCGAATTCTACACCGCCTACACCCCCTACCAACCCGAGGCGTCCCAGGGAACGCTCCAGGCGATCTACGAGTACCAGTCCGCCATCTGCCGCCTGACCGGGATGGAGGTCGCCAACGCCTCCCTCTACGACGGGGGAACCGCGGTGTACGAGGCTATGATGATGGCCTTGCGGGTCACGCGGCGCAACCGGGTGATCGTGGACGACTCGCTGAGCCCCATCTACCGCAAGATGGTCCGCTCCTACACGCGCAACCTGGGCATCGAGCTGGTCGAGACTGCCTCGCGCGGCGGGCTGCCCGACCGCGACGCCATCGCCGGGCGGATCGACGATTCGACCGCCGCCGTCATCGTGCAGAACCCGAACTTCTTCGGATGCATCGACGAGACGAGCGACCTGGCCGGGATGATCCACGACGCCGGCGGGCTGCTGATCGCCTCGGTCTATCCCGTCGCGCTGGGGCTGATCAAGCCGCCGGGCGAGACGGGCGTCGACATCGCCGTCGGCGAGGGTCAGTCGCTGGGCCTGCCCCTGTCGTTCGGGGGCCCGTACCTGGGCTTCATGGCCGCCCGCAGGAAGCACGTCCGCAAGATGCCCGGTCGCGTCGTCGGGCGCACCACGGACACGCACGGACGCGACGGGTTCGTCCTGACCCTCCAGGCGCGCGAGCAGCACATCCGTCGCGAGAAGGCCACCAGCAACATCTGCACCAACCAGGGACTCTGCGCCCTGCGGGCGCTGATCTACCTGAGCATGCTGGGCAAGGCGGGCCTGCCCGAGCTCGCCCGCCGCTGCGCCGACAAGGCCGACTACGCCCGCAGGCGACTGCTCGAGGTGCCCGGGGTGACCATGCGATTCGGCAACCGCTGGTACTTCAACGAGTTCGTGCTGAACCTGCCCATCGCCGCCGACAAGGTCATCCGCGGCTTGTTCCAGCGCGGCCTGGCGGCGGGCTTCCCGCTGGGGCGCTACTGGCCGGAGATGAACAACTGCCTCCTGTTGGCCGTGACGGAGAAACGAACCAAGGAAGACATCGACTTCCTGGCCCACACGCTGGAAGTGATCCTTCGATGAACGAAGAAATGACGAATTCAGAAGCACGAATGGCGCCCAGGCGGGCGCCATTCGGTCTTCGTCATTCGGAATTGAAATCTATGACTTTCCGAGACGAGCCCATGAAGCTGATCTTTGACAAGTCCGTCCCCGGACGCCGGGCGACGCACAACGTCGATCGCGACGTCGATACCCGGTTCCGGATTCGCAGTGATCTGCTGCGCGACCAACCCGCCGAGCTGCCCGAGCTGTCCGAGCTGGACGTCGTGCGCCACTTCACCGAGCTGAGCCGAAAGAACTTCGGCGTGGACAGCGGCTTCTATCCGCTCGGCTCGTGCACGATGAAGTACAACCCCAAGGTCTGCGAGCAGGCCGCCGTCCTGCCCGGCTTCGCCGACCTCCACCCCCTGCTGCCCCAACTGCCCGGAGGGGAGATGCTGGTGCAGGGCGCCCTGGCGGTCCTGCACGAGATGGACCTGATGCTCCGCGAGATCTGCGGGATGGCGGGCTTCACCATGCAACCGCTGGCCGGGGCGCACGGGGAGCTGACCGGTGCGATGATCATCGCCGCGTACCATCGCGACCGCGGTCACGACAAGCGGACCATCCTGATCCCGGACAGCGCCCACGGGACGAATCCGGCCAGTGCGGCCATCGCGGGCTACGCCGTGGAGACGATTCCGTCCGACGCCCGCGGGCTGATGGACGTCGACGCCCTGCGCGACGCGCTGGACGAGCGGGTCGCCGGCGTGATGCTGACCTGCCCGAACACGCTGGGGCTGTTCAACCCGCGGGTGAAGGAAATCGCCGACCTGGTCCACGAGGTCGACGGGCTGATGTACTACGACGGGGCGAACCTAAACGCCCTTCTGGGTCGATGCCGACCGGGCGATCTCGGGTTCGACATCGTCCACCTGAACCTGCACAAGACCTTCGCCGCCCCGCACGGCGGGGGCGGACCCGGATCCGGACCGGTCGGGGTGGTCCAGCGCCTGGTCGAGTTCCTCCCGACCTCCGTCGTCGTCGAGCAGCCCGACGGGTCCTACACGCTGGACTACGACCGGCCGAAGTCCATCGGCTACGTCGCGCCGTTCTACGGGAACTTCGGCGTGATCCTCAAGGCGTACACGTACCTGCTGGCCGTGGGGCGCGACGGGCTGAAGCGCGTCGCCGACAACGCCGTGCTCAACGCCAACTATGTCGCGGCGCGGCTCCGCGAGCACTACGAGATCGCCGTCGACGGGCTGTGCATGCACGAGTTCGTCGCCTCGGCGTCGCGCCAGGCACAGCGCGGCGTTCGCGCCATCGACGTGGCCAAGGGGCTCATCGACCGCGGCTTCCACCCGCCGACGGTCTACTTCCCGCTGATCGTGGACGAGGCGATGATGATCGAGCCCACCGAGACCGAGGGCAAAGAGACGCTCGATGCCTTCGTCGCCGCGATGGGCGAGATCGCCGAACTGGCCCGGACCGACCCCGACGCCGCCCACGCGGCGCCGACCCGTGCGCCGGTCAGCCGACTCGACGAGACCGCCGCCAACCGCAAGCCGGACCTGGCCGCGCCGGTCAACCCGCCCCGTGCGGGCCTTGCGTGACGGGTCGGCGGCGGTATCATAAGGTCAGACGCTCGCCGGGCGGGGCCCGCCGGCGAACGGCCGGACCGTCGCGGCGGGCCGGACGCCTCCACGCACGATGCGCTTCGGCCCGTGGAGGCGGCGCGGAAGGTCCGGGGACAGTCCGCCCCCAGGTCGGACCGGCCGAAGCGCGCGGGTAGGAGTTCGAGAACCGTGGATCCCCTTCTGTGGGTCGTGGCGGCTTTGACGGCCCTGTCGTGCTTTTTCGCGCTGGTGAGCTATTCGCTGCGCGCCTACCGGCGGGTGCAGTTGGAGGAGTCGTTCAACGGGTCGGACGGCAAGCGGCGTCTGGCGCGGCTGGAGACGCACCTGCGCGAGCTGCGCCTGACGGTTTCGTTCTGCCGGATCGCGGTCAACGTGGGGCTGATCGTGGCGCTGATCTACGCGTTCGACGCTGCCGGCGCCGGGGTGGGGCGCCTTGCGGCGACGGCGGGGACGGCGCTGGGGCTGCTGGCGGTGTTCGGCGTGGCGATCCCGCACGCGTGGGCGACCCACGTGGGCCAGCGGGTCCTCACCGCCACGCTGGACGTGCTGGTGGCGATGCGGTACGCGCTGTACCCGCTGGTATGGGTCATGCAGGCGTTCGACGTGCCCATCCGGCGTCTGGCCGGGGTCGTCGAGCCCGACGAACAGGCCCACGACCTCGCCGCCAAGCAGGAGATCCTCCAGGCGGCCTCCGAAGGTCAGGCCGAGGGCTCCGTCCAGCGCGAGGAGGTCCGCATGATCGAGTCGGTCATGGAGTTCGCCGAGACGCGCACCGACGAGATCATGACCCCGCGGACGGACATCTTCGCGCTTCGGGTGGACACGCCGTGGGACGAGGCGGTCCGCCGGATCGTCGAGGCCGGTCACACCCGCGTCCCGCTGTACGAGGACGACATCGACCACATCGTCGGGGTGCTGTACGCCAAGGACATGCTGCGTCACGTGGGCGCCGCCCCCCCGCCGGAGTTGCGCCGCCTGATGCGCAAGTGCTACTTCGTCCCGGAGTCCAAGACGCTCGATACCCTCCTGCGGGAGCTCAAAGGGCGGAAGGTCCACCAGGCGATCGTGCTGGACGAGTACGGCGGGACGGCCGGGCTGATCACCATGGAGGACGTGCTCGAGGAGATCGTCGGGGACATCTCCGACGAGTACGACCGCGCCGCCCCGGCGCTGATGCGGCGGATCGACGAGCGAACCGCCGAGGTCGACGGGCGGATGTACATCGACGACCTCAACGACGCGCTGGGCCTGGACATCCCGGAGAACGAGGACTACGACACCGCCGCCGGACTGGTCTTCTCGGAGCTGGGGTACGTCCCGACGGCCGGTGAGCAGCTCGAGGCCCACGGCGCGCGGTTCACCGTGCTGTCGGCCGATGAGCGACGCATCACCCGCCTGCGCATCGAGCTGTTGCAGACGCAGGACGCAACCGAGCCGCGCTGATGCGGGCAAGGAGCCACGGATGCACACGCTTCCGCCGCTGGGACTGACGCCCTTGCCGCAGATCGACCTGAGGCACCTGTTCGTCCTGACCGACGACACGGGCATGCTCCAGCACGCCACCCATGCCACCCCGGACCTGCACCACGGATACTGCACGGACGACAACGCCCGCGCCCTGATCGCCGCGGTCAAGGTCGCCTCCCTGCCCAGCGATCTCTGGGTCCGCCGCGACGGAGGACAGGGCTACGGACCGGAGGACCTGCAGGTGGCGACGCAGCGGTACCTGGCCTTCCTGGCGTACGCCTTCAACGAGGACGCCGGACGCTTCCGAAACTTCATGCAGTACGATCGCGACTGGCTCGAGGAAGTCGGAAGCGAGGACAGCCACGCGCGGACCGTCTGGGCGCTGGGAAAGGCCGTCCGATTCGCGCCCAACGACGACGTGGCCGAGCTGGCCGACCGGCTGATGCACCAGGCGCTTCCGGCCACCGAGACCTTCGAGCACATCCGTCCGTGGGCGTACACGCTTCTGGGCGTCGACGAGTACCTCCGCTCGCGCCGCGGGGCCCCGCCGGCGCGGCGACTGCACGCCTCGCTCGCCGAGCGCCTCTACGCGCAGTGGAAGGACCACGCCACGGAGGACTGGCCGTGGTGGGCCGACGAACTGACCTGGGGCAACGCCAAGCTGCCCCACGCGATGTTCGTCGCCGGATTGACGACCGAACGGTCCGAGCTGTGCGAGGCGGCCCTGAAGGCGCTGCGCTGGCTGGTGAAGGTCCAGACCGGAAGCGCCGGGCAACTGTCCATCATCGGAAACCGGGGCTGGTATCACCGCGGCGGCCGGAAGGCCCGGTGGGACCAGCAGCCCATCGAGGCCAAGGGGCTCGTCCAGGCCTGCGTGACCGCCGCGGCGGGAACCGGTCAGAGCGAATGGACCGACCGCACGCGCCAGTGCTTCCAGTGGTTCACCGGGCGCAACGACGCCGACGCGCCGCTGTACAACTCGGACACCGGCGGCGGACAGGACGGGCTGACCGAGCACGGGCCCAACGCCAACCAGGGCGCCGAGTCGACGCTGGCGTACCTGCTCAGCGTCCTGGAGCTGCACCTGTACGACAGGGCGCAGAAAGGCGAGATGCGCCTGGCGCCCGTGGTCGGGTGAGCCCGCGCCCGGGCGACCTGCAGAGCCCGTCGGCCGCGCGGACGACCTTGCCGTACGTCGAGAAAAGGGCTATAATCCAAGGCACATGCCGTGAAGGTGTTCGGCGAGAGGAGATCAAGATGACAACCCATCCGACATCCACGCTGTGGGCGCGGCGGACGCACCGCGGTTTTACGCTGATCGAGCTGCTGGTGGTCATCGCGATCATCGCGCTGCTCGTGGCGATCCTGATGCCCACGCTGAGCAAGGCGAAGGAGCTGGCCCGCAGGTCGGCCTGCCTGGTCAAGCTGCGCGGGACCGCGCTGAGCACCCAGGTCTACGCGCAGGACTACGGCGGGCACCGCCCGGCGATGTGGGACTGGCGCGACTACAACGAGCGCGGGGAGGCGTTCAAGAAGTCGTACGTCGCCATCATGCCCCAGTACTGGAGCGACGAGTCGCTGGTCCAACCGCTCCGCTCTGCCGGTCTGGCGGGCGCGTCCCTCGCATGCCCGTCGGTCGACGTATCGTGGACGCCGCAGGTCGCGGATCTCGACGAGACCGACCCCTCCCGGAGCAGTTGGCTGCGCGACGATCCCCACTCCGACCAGAGCCCGCGGGCACGCTACTGGAAAAGCCACTACTGGTACCTCGCCGGGCTGAAGGAGGCCGACGACGACGGGCTGTATCAGTTCGGGAGCAACCGCGACCTCGTCAAGGATTCCACGCCCACGATGGCGGCGCTGCGCACGGTGGACGACCGCGGAAGGCGGGTCCTGCTGGCCGACCGCGTGATCTTCGAGAATAACGGCAATTACCGGCTGGAGATCAACCACACCTCCGGCGGGCGGGGATTCTGGCGACGCCTCGATGCGACGTGGGCCCAGTTGGAAACGCTCACCGCCGGGAGCAACCGCATGTTCACCGACGGAAGCGGCGAATGGGTCGTGCCCGCCGAGATGGGCAAAGACTTCAACCACGGAATCAGCGAGCGGGATCCTTCCACCAGTCACTTCGACCGCCTGGACTGGGATCGCACGGCCTACTACTGGTAGCGATGGCTCGGCCGCCGGGACAGAGGCCTCGGCGGGCGCAAGTCCGTGCAATCCGCCCCCCGGTGGGCTACGTTGTTGGTGAGCCGCCATGCGTACTCGCGACCAGGCCATCTGCATCCGCGCCGTCGACTACTCCGAGACCTCGCAGGTCCTTACCTTCTTCACGCGCGCCGGCGGGACGGTCCGCCTGATCGCCAAGGGCACCAAGCGCCCCAGGAGCAAGTCCGGCGGCGCGGTGGACCTGCTGGGCGAGGGGGACCTGGTCTACACCGCCCGGTCGTGTGAGGCGCTGGGCACGCTGGTGGAGTTCACCGAGACCCGCTCCAGCGCGGCGCTGCGGCGGGATGCGGCGCGGCTGAACGCGGCGCTGTACATGATCGAGCTGGTGGGCGAGCTGATGGGCCCGGGCGACGCGCACCCGGCGTCGTTCGACCTGCTCAGCAGGACGCTGAAGCGCCTGGGCGAGCCCGACGCGCCGGTGCAGGCGGTGCTGGCGTACTTCCAGTGGCTGATCCTGCGCCAGGCGGGGCTGCTGGGCGAGCTGACCGCCTGCGTCGCCTGCGGGCGGGCGATCAGCGGCGGCGGGGCGGCGTGGTTCTCCTCGTGTGAGGGCGGGCTGCTGTGCGGCGCCTGCGAGGGCGCCGTCAGCGAGAAGTACCGTCTGGACGCGGCCGCGCGGGCGGGTCTGGCCGCGCTCGACGCGGCCGAACGCGGGCGGAAGCCGTCCCTGCCGCCGGGTCAAGCGACGGCGGCCAATCGCCTCCTGGCTTATCACGCGCGCGAGCAGCTCGCAAAACCCCTGCGCATGGCGCGGTACGCCATCGGGTGAGGCCAACGCACGTCGTCGCGCAGAGCTTGCCCGCTCCCAGCCGCCCTTCATTCCGCTTCAAAGCCGAGATTATGGCGCACGAGTCGATAGACTTTATTTGGTGAGGCGACCCCCCGCCAGACGATTTCCACACCAGACGAGGCGGAGGTGGAAAAGGTGAGACTGGCAACGCCGACAATCCGCTCCATGATACCCTGCCTCCAGCCCAGTTCGCTCACCTGGGCGATGGGAACCTCCTTCTTCCGCGTGCCGATGACCCCCTTCTTAATACTACAACGAAACTTCATCATTCGTAAGACTTCACCCGTCTGCAACGGATTCTATGGGTAGCGGCGGGAGTTGGCCC
>JBMCUM010000032.1:0-12834 GCA_048622595.1 Planctomycetota bacterium
GCCGCGCCGGTCCACGTCGTTGAGGTAGGTCAGCGTCCGTTCCAGCTCGTTCTTGAGGTGGCGCACCCGGAGGAGACTCTTGATGCGTGTCAGCAGCTCCAGGCGGTTGACCGGCTTGGAGATGAAGTCGTCCGTTCCCGCCTCCACTCCCTGCTCGATGTCCCCCAGCTCGTTCAGCGCCGTGACCATGATGATGGGAATATCCCGCGTGCCCGGGTCGCTCTTGAGCTTCCGGCAGACCTCGAAACCGCTCATCCGAGGCATCATGATGTCCAGCAGGATCAGGTCCGGCGTCCCGGCGGCGACCTTCTCCAGCGCCTCGCTGCCGCTCGTGGCCGAGTCCACCGCGCAGCCGATGTCCTCCAGGTACGCCACGAGCAGCTCGAGGTTCTGCTCGTTGTCGTCGACGACGAGGACGCGGCTGTCGGCGAGGCGCTGGTCGTCGTCCTTGAGCAAGGGTTCGGGCTTCTCGGTCATGGCGGGGACTCCTGTCGCTTCGGCGGCGGTGCGACCGTCGCGGCGCGACCTCCACACTACCGTCGCGGACGCGGGAAAACAACCTCCCCGCCGACCGCTTCGCAAGCGCTTGCCCGGACGGTACGATGCGACCATGGCGGAATTGTTTGAGACCTCCGGGGCGCCCGGTGGGGCAGGCGGCGAGCGGGTCGTCGCCGTGGCGGTCAACGCCGGCGTATGGCGGACGTTCGATTACGTCTGGCCGGCGTCGCTGGGCGAGCCGCGGCGCGGCCGGCGGGTGCGGGTGCCCTTCGGTCGCGGCGACCGGCGGATGCTGGGGTTCGTGGTCGAGACGGACCGCCCCGGCGGCGGGGGGAAGCTCAAGACCGTCGCCGACGCGCTCGAGGACGACACGCAGTTCGACGAGACGCTCTGGCGACTCGGGCAGTGGGTCAGCCACTACTACCTAGCGCCCTGGGGGATGACGCTGGCGGCGATGGTCCCGGCGGCGGTGGGGCGCCGGGCTCAGCGGACCGAGACGGTCGTCCGCCTGAAGGTCGCGGGTCGGCGTGACTGGCCTGGCGGGTTGGGCGCCAAGCAGCGGCGGATTCTGGACGAGTTGCACGAGGCCCGCAAACAGGGCATCGAGCCGCTGGAGCTGGAGGAGCTGCTGCGTCACAGCGGCGCCGGGCGCGATACGGTCCGCCGCCTGGTCGCGCGGGACCTGGTGGCGACGGAGCAGCGCCCCGTGCGCCTGGCGGAGCTCGGCGGCGAGCAGGCGCCCGACCCGTTCGAGCTCAATGCCGAACAGGCGCGGGCGCTGGAGGCGGTCCGGGGCAAGCTCGGCGGGGGGTACTCGGCGACGCTGCTGTACGGCGTGACCGGAAGTGGAAAGACGGAGGTCTACGTACGCGCCATCCGCGACGTCGTCGCCGACGGACGCCAGGCGCTGCTGCTGGTGCCCGAGATCGCCCTAGCCACGCAGACGCTCCAGCGGCTGATCCGCCGCCTGCCCCGCGTGGCGATGCTGCACTCCGGACTGACCGACGCCGACCGCGCGTTCTACTGGCGGCAGATCCGCCAGGGGCACGCTTCCGTGGTGATCGGCCCGCGCAGTGCCGTGTTCGCCCCGGCGCGGGATCTGGGGCTGATCGTCGTCGACGAGGAGCACGAGGGCTCCTACAAGCAGGACACCGCCCCGCGGTATCACGGGCGCGACGTGGCGGTCAAGCGGGCGGCGCTGGCGGACGTGCCGGTCGTGCTGGGTTCGGCGACGCCGTCGCTGGAGACGCTGGCCAACGTCCGCCGCGGACGCTACGAGATGCTCCGCCTGCCCCACCGCGTCCGGGGACTGCCTATGCCCGCCCTCGGCGTGGTCCACCTCCGCCGCGACATGCCCGCACGCGGCGACGGCGGACCCGGGCCGCGAATCGAACTGCTCGGACGCACCCTGACCCGCAAGATCGCCGACGCCCTCGACCGCGAAGAGCAGACCATCCTGCTGATGAACCGCCGCGGATACGCCAGCCACGTGCTCTGCCCCAAGTGCCACTGGCTGATGACCTGCGACGACTGCACGCGGGCCATGGTCTTCCACCAGACGACGCGGACCGTCATCTGCCATTACTGTCACCGCACGGCCGCGCTGCCGGAGGCGTGTCCCGCCTGCGCGGGCAAGCTGCTGCTGTTCGGTCTGGGGATCCAGCGGATCGAGAACGAGTTGGCGCGGAAGTTCCCCGCCGCGCGTGTCGCCCGCATGGACAGCGACACGATGACCTCGCCCAGGCAGTTCCGGAAGGTCTTCGACGACGTCCGCGGCGGACGCGTCGACATCCTGCTGGGCACGCAGATGGTCGCCAAGGGGCTGGACTTCCCCCGCGTCTCGCTGGTGGGGGTCGCCTCGGCCGACACGTCGCTGGCCGTCAACGACTTCCGCGCTTCGGAGCGAACGTTCCAGCTCATCGTGCAGGTCGCGGGTCGCGCCGGCCGGGCCGATCGCCCCGGCGAGGTCGTCGTCCAGACGCTCCACGAGGACGAGCCGGCCGTGCGGTTCGCCACGAAGCACGACTACCTCGGCTTCGCCCGGTGGGAGCTACCGCTGCGGAAGGAGGCGGGCTTCCCGCCGTTTGCGCGCCTGGTGCGCCTCGTGGTCCGCCACAAGGACCAGCACCGCGCGCACGAGGCGGCCGGTGAGTTGCGCCGGGCGCTGGACGAGTGGGTGGGTGACGTGGCGGCGCGGCGGTTCGGTCCGCAGCCGGCGGCGATCCGCAAGATCCGCGGGCAGTTCCGCTGGGAGGTGCAGCTCTACACCGAAACGCCCGGGGCGGTGCAGCAGCGGCTCGCGGCGCACATGGAGGAGCTGACCCGGCGGGTCAAGGCCGACGTGTACGCCGACGTCGACCCGCTGAATCTGCTGTAGCTGCCGGGCGCCTTACCGCGGGGCTGCAACCCGGCGCCGGCGCCCTTATAATCGGTCGGCCTCGCCGGCGGGCGGGGCGATCCGTCGAATGCGTGGACTCGGTTTTCTCGGAAGGGATGCAGGATGCCGCTGAACCTGAGCGAATTCGCCGCCACACCGCGCGTCAGCGACGGGGCGTGGGGCACGCAGCTCCAGGCCCGCGGGCTGGAAGGCGGCACGTGCGCCGAGCTGTGGAACGTCGACAACCCCGGCGCCGTCGAGGACGTCGCGCGCAGCTACGTCGGCGCCGGAAGCGACGTGATCCTGACCAACACCTTCGGGGCGAACCGCTTCGCGCTCGAGGCTCACGGCGCCGGCGACCGCGCCGCGGAGCTGTGCGAGGCCGGCGCCGCGATCAGCCGGCGCGCCGCCGGCGAGGCGGTGCGGGTCTTCGGGTCGATCGGCCCGTCGGGCAAGGTGGTGATGATGGGCGAGGTCGGCGAGGAGGAGTTGTCGTCGGCGTTCGCCGAAGCGGCCGAGGCGCTCGTCCGCGGCGGCGTCGACGCGATCGTGCTGGAGACGTTCAACGAGCTGGCCGAGGCGAAGCTGGCGCTGACGGCGGCTCGTGGCGCGGTCGACGTTCCGGTCATCAGCTCCATGACCTTCTCGTCGGGACCGGATCGCACGCGGACGATGATGGGCGACGCGCCGTCGGACTTGGCGGCGATGGCGGCAGAGTGCGGGGCGGCCGGCGTGGGCGCCAACTGCGGCGTGGGCCCGGACGTGTACGTCAAGGTCGCGGCGATGCTTGGCGAGGCGACGGAGCTGCCCGTGTGGATCAAGCCCAACGCGGGCATGCCCGAGGTCCGCGGCGGGCGGACGGTGTTCCCCATGGGCGCGGCGGAGTTCGCCGCCTACGCCCCGCGGATTCTGTCGGCCGGGGCGAGCTTCGTCGGCGGCTGCTGCGGGACCGGCCCGGAGTACATCCGCGCGGTGCGTGACGCCGTGGACGCCGGCGCCTGAGCCTGGAGGTCCGCCTGAAGCGATATCGCAGGGACTTTCCCCCTCCTACGCGCTGGGCGTGTACCCGACGCTGGAGCTGCCGGCCCGTCGCCCGCAGCGCGTCCTGGGCGTGGTGCTCAGTCCGCGCGGCGCTAAGATGAAGATGAGATGCTGCTGGCGACCGCAACACGGATCTACTGTTTGGACACGAATGCCGAGCCAGGCCGCGAGCCGCTGGAGCTAGCCGCCCGCGGGGCGGCGCACGTCGTCGAGGGGTCCCGCTTCGCCGCAGCCGCCCTGCGCGACGGGACGATCCTCGTATGGGACGGCACGGAACAGCCGCGCGGGATCGACACCGGCATCGAGGAACCGATCACGTCGCTGCTGATCCTCTCCGGCGCGGAGGGCAGGCACCTGCTGGCCGGGACGGAGGGGGCGCACGTGTGGCGCATCGGCTACGAGCGGGCCGAACGCATCCGCACCTTCGACGAGCTGGACTGCCGGACGAGCTGGCACACGCCGTGGGGCGGCCCGCCGGCCGTGCGGTCGCTCGCCGCCACGCCCGACGGGTGGGTCTACGCCGACATCCACGTCGGAAGCATCATGCGCTCGCCCGACCGCGGACGGTCCTGGGAGCCGGTGGCGCCCGAACTGAACGAGGACGTCCACCAGGTGGCGACCTGCCCCGCCGCACCCGCCCGCGTCTACGCCAACACCGCCCGCGGCGTGTACGTCAGCGACGACCGCGGCGCGAGCTGGAACCACCGCGCGGCGGACCTGGACGACCGCTACGGCCGCGCGATCGCGGTGGCGCCGGACGATCCGGAATTGCTGCTGGCGACGGTCAGCGACGGCCCGCACGGCGACGACGTCCGCGCCGGAATGTTCCGCAGCGACGACGCGGGCCGCACGTGGCGCCAGGTCACCGACGGGTTTCCCGCCTCCTCGCCGGAGAACATCAACACCCACCGCGTGGCGTTTTCCGCCGACGGAACGGGCTGGGCCGCCGTCGGCCACGCGCTCTACATCGGCCGCGACCGCGCCACAACCTGGCACGCCCTGTGCGAGCTGCCCGAACGGATCGAGATGATCTCGACCGCCGGGTGAGCCAAGCAGTGCAGCGCGGTTCAATCCTCGGCCGGCTCGGGGTAGCGGGACTTGAGCCACTCGACGATGGCCTTGGCGAGTCCTTCGGCCTTTTTGCCCACGCCCTTGTTGACGCGGTTGGTGGTCCGCCCGACGCAGTTGCCCACCGCCAGGACGTCGCCCGTCTCGGCGTCGACCAGCTCGACCCGCGCGACGACCTCCTCCAGCGGGCCGGTGATCATCCCGAACATGTCCTCGCTCTCGTAGTGCAGCACCCGCCCGCGGATCAGCAGCGTCCTGCCGCCCGACCGGTTCGGCAGAGGCGAGTCCGCGACCTGCTCGGCGAACTTCCCGGGCAGCAGGCGAAACAGCTCACGCGGCGCCCTGCCGCCGAAATCGTCCGTGAACTCGCCCAGCTCGAACCGCGTGTATTGTCCCAGCGGGCGCGCCGCGGCGTCCGGCATGGGGTCGATCACGGCGTGAACGCCCTTGGCCCCGCGAACCAACCCCACCCCTTCCTTGATGCCCGTGCTGCAACCGCCGGCGGTCAGCAGTCCGCTCGCCAGTACCAGGATCATCGCCTGTCGCATATCCGTATCCTTTCGCTCAAGAGGTCACGGGCCGGGAACGTCCCGGCTCGTCAGGATTATACACGTCCCGCCGGTCAGGTCCCACCTCCGCCGGGCGCGTCGCGTCCGCGCCGCTCCCACAGGCGCACCGCCTCGGGGCGGCGGGCGTAGAGGGGTAGCAGCTCGATATAGGGCGTGAACCGTCCGGCCTGTGCGAGGCGGCGGCCGACGCGCCAGACGCCCTCGGCCGTGGGAAGCCAGCGGTCGCGCGGCGCCGCCGCGGCGCCTTCGCCCGTCAGATCGTGGTAGTCCAGCCCCTCGCCGATCAACGTCAGCGGGCGCGGCGCCTCGTCGAGAAATTCGCGCTCGGTGAGCGTCCGCGCTTCGCCGCGGGGGACGATCTCGCCCTCGCCGTCGCGACCGAAGCGCTGGACGTAGATGTTTCGCCCCTTGGCGTCGAACACGACCGCCAGGTGCTCCCAGGGCAGGTCGCGGGCGCCCTCGGCGACGGCGGCGGCCGTGGGAACCGCCACGCACCGCACGTCGTCCAGCGCCTGGGCGAGCGTTCGTGCGACGGTCACGCCGACGCGGAGCCCGGTAAAGCTGCCCGGCCCGGACGAGACGTACACCTCGTCCAGGTCGCCGGGCGCCAGGTTCGCGTCGCGCAAGAGGGCGTCGAGGCGGGTCAGCAGTTGGGCGGCGTGTCGCAGCGAGGCGTCGAAGCCCGCGGTGCGGACCAGCGCCGCGCCGCGCCCCAGCGCCAGCCCGCCGGCGCGGGAGGAAGTCTCGATGGCGATGGACACGCGCTGGGCCATGGTGAGGCGGCGCCGCCGGGCGGGCGCTATCGGCCCAGGACGGTCTGTGCCTTGTTGGGGTCGGCGACCTTGAACACGGCCTTGGCGGTCTGTCCGCCCGCCGCGGCGGTGGCGTAGGCGTAGGAGATGTTGATGTTGGCCTCGGCGAGACGGCGCGCTATTCCGGCGAAGCGTCCCGGTTCGTTGGGCACGTCCAGGACCAGCACGTCCGTCTCCGTCCAGCGGTCGTGCGCCGCGTCGAGGACCTTCCGCGCCGCGTCCGGGTCGTCGCAGACCACGCGCAGCACGCCGTGCTCGCCGGAGTCCGCCAGCGACAGCGCCTCGACGTTGACCCCGGCGTCGGACAGCGACTCGGCCACGCCGGCCAGCATGCCAGGACGGTTGATCAGAAACACGGAAAACTGGGTTCGCGCCTGCATCGCCGAACTCCTCTTGCCCGGCGCATGCTACCGCGATCGCGCCCCGTCCACAAGACCCGTCCCGTACTAGAGAAGCCGCACCTGGCGGACGTTCGAGGCCACGGCGTAGGCCTTGATGGTGTTGGCGTCCGGATCGGCCGGGAAGATGAAAAACCCGCGCATCGACGGGTGGTAGTTCGCCGTGTACCCGAGCATGACCTCCCCGTCGACGAATTGCACCTGGACGCGCCGCCCCTGGTAGGGCTGACCGGGCACGAAGTACTCCTTGTCCTTCCGCTCCGGGTCGCCGGCGAAAGCCCGCACGAAGAACACCGCCTTCAGCGCATCCAGCGGGACCCGCTCGGGCGGCCCCCCGTCGGCCGGGCGGAGAAGAAACGCCGCCGCCTCCGGCGAGAAGTTCGTCGTGTGCCCCTTGGCGATGCGTCCGTCGCGGAACCTGGCTACGATCTTCTGTTCCTGCACGTCGTCGGCCTCGCGCTGCCGCTTCTCAAAGTGCCTGTCCCGTTGCGGGCAGTGTACGATACCGCGGGCGGGGGCGGCAAGACGGTTCGTCTTCCGAGCCATTTGCGATGTTCGTGCGTTGATCCCCGCCGGTTCGCCGTGTTCGCCTTCGGCGCGTCGTCAGCCGGTGTCGCGATAGTGCCGCCGGCCCAGGGCGCCGCCCGGAAGCACCGGCGCGACGAACTGGTGCCCGCAGGCGGCGCAACGGACGCGGCGTCCGCGCATGTGCGTCGGGATGGACAGGATCAGGCGACACCGGGGGTTCGGGCAACGCAGGCGAACAGGGCGCATCTGCGGCGTCCTCCGTTGGTCGTGCATTACAGATATCGGCGTGATGAAGGGTCGGGATGAGTAGGGGGCGCTCGTCACGACAGCGCCCGGACGGCGATCCGCGCTGGGGGGGCGCGCGGTGCCGTGGTTTGCGAAGCAACCACGGGATAGTGGGACACGTGGCTGCCGCCCGTCCGGGCTGCAAGCCACGGCACCCGATCAATCGTTGGCCTGTCACAGAGCCCCGGGCAAGCGGAAGCCCCCCACCAGCGCTACTCGCCCTGGTGCCTCGCCAGCCAGTCCTCCGTGCGCTTCAACTCGCGGCGGAACTCCTCAATCTCCATCCAGCGCACGCTTGCGTCGCCGAACGCGACGTTCGTTCCTTCGCCCCTGTTGCACTCGGGTTTCTCGTAGGCAACGATTATCCCGGGTGTTAATTGATCAATGTGCATGCTTGACAGTCCCGGGACATAGACGTAATCGGTGTTGCCGACGAGTTGTCCATCTTCGATTCGGGGCGGCTCGCCGCCCGCGGACGGACTGACGAGCATTTCGCCCGTAGTCCCGTACTCGCCGAGGGCGGCTAGCGACGGAGGCAGCTTCCCGACGTTGTTCGCCGCGTACGTATGGATTCCTATCATGATGTGGCGCAGGTTCATGGCCGACGCGCTCCGTTGCGCGCGCCGCCGCGCGCGGACGATCCCGACGGCTGCGGCGGGGGTGGTCAGCGGCGCGATCGCCGGAGCGGCGAGAAGCCCCTGACCGGGCACGGTGGCATATTCCTCGTAGAGCAGTCCCTTCTCATCGGCCGAGATCGCCACCATCGCCGGACCGAGGAACCGCTCGAGCTGCTGGAGCGTCGGCAGCCAGTCCATCCCCCCCTTGACGGGCGTGTAGCTGTCCAGGGCGTTGAGCCCCATCGTCCCGCCGACCAGCATCGCCGGGTATATCCGCCGCAGGATCGCCGGGGTGTTCATGTAGACCAGGATCGCCGGCTCGTCGGCCAGGTGCGCGCGGATGCGGGCGAAGGTCTCGCTGTCGGTCAGCGGCGCGGCACGGTCTTCTGCGGCGCCGGCCGGCCCTACGGCCGCCCGTAGGGGCGGACCGTGGCGGATGATCGACTGGATCACCTGGGGCCAGGCCGCGAGGATGAACCTGCCCTCGTGGACCGCCCACGCCGGGGCGACCGGAAGGGGCACGCCGTCGGCGGTGGCCGAGACGTAACGGACCTCCGTCTCGCCGACGTTCATGGTCTTGATCTCGACCCGCCGGCGGCGGCGCGTTTGCGTCTCCCACCGTCTTCGCGTCATCCCGCACCGCGCGCAGACCCACCCGTTGGGTCGGGTCGTCAGCTCGGAAGAGTGACACCGGGGACACCGGTTGGGCATGCCCCCGGCCGCGCCGGGCCCGGCCGCGTCGCGCAGGGCGGCCTCCAGCTTGTCGATCGTCTCGTCGAGGCGTTCGCGGTCGCGGACGGAGGTCCAGATCGCCGTGCCCGTGAGGAACCCGCCCTGGGATTCGGCGCTGCAGGCGACCCAGGTCCGTCCCAGCGCCGCCAGCAGGTCCTGCTCCAGCGAGACGCCCGTTTCGCGCCTCAGCGCGGCGAGGGCGTCGTCGAACTCCGCGGCGGTGCGTTGATCGGTCATCGCCAGGCCCCGGCGCAGCTCGTCCAGAATCGACTGCGGCGCGACGCTGGAGGTGGCGGCGTAGTCCGCGTCGGACGGAAGGGCGGCGAGGTCCTCGACGGTGATGGTCCGCTCGCTCGCCAGGCGCAGCAGGCCCGTGTGCGGCGCCGGCGACAGCAGGCGCGTCCGCGTGTAGACGTCACCGTCGACGAAGCGGGTGCCCGCGGCCATGGCGGAGGCCTTCTGCAGCCCGAAGGCGCGGACGAGGCGCGGGACCATGCCCTCGTCGTCGTCGCCGGCGGGTCGGCGCCGCTGGTTCGCCTCGGCGTCCTTCATCACCTCTTGGAGACGGGCGACGTCGACGTACACCGCCAGTTGCGCCCCTTCCCCGGCGACGTCGTCCATCGCCGCGGCGAAGCTTTCGTTCGCCGCCAGCGATTTGTCCTTCCTCACGGCCAGCAGGTCGTCGGACAGCCCGACCGTTCCCAGGCAGGCGAAGAAGACGTTCCCGTCGAAGCCGAACGTCAACGCCAGCTTGCCCTCGACGGGCAGGAGCGTGTAGTCGTCGTGCTGTTGGAACTCGGCGCCGTCGGCGCGGGCGGCGGCGACCAGCTTGTCGAGGTGCTCGGCGAAGGCGGGCTTGTCGTCGCCCAGATCGGCCAGCATCGCCGCCGAAGGCAGCGGCTCGCCGCGCTCGGGGACGCTCACGTCGATCAGCGCCGCCGTGCAGGGGTGCTTCCACAGGATCGACGCCATTGCCCAGCCGTTGTCGACCATCGTTCGGCCCGTGGCGCCCGGTGCGCCGCGGCGCATCGCCTGGCGGACGGCGCCGAAGATATCGGCGACCTTGTCGCCCTCGGCGAGCTTGCCCATCGGCGAGGCGGCGAAGGCCTCGGTGCGTCCGGCCCAGGCGTAGTAGACCAGTGTCCCGGCGGGCAGTCGCTCGGCCAGCGGCGTCTGCCCCGCCGCCGGCGCCGACAGAACCAGGCCGATCAGTCCCAGTGCAACCATCACGAGGCGTTTCATTGGATATGCTCCCTTCGACCCGTCGCTGGCGTCGGGCGTGCCCCGGCGGCCGCCCGCGGCGGAGTATACGCCGTCGCCCGTGTCGCGACAAGTGCGCCGGCGCGGCGCCGACGCGCCCGTGCGCAGGGCGGACGCTACAGCAAAGGTGAAACCGCTCTACCCGCCGAGGATCCGTCCGCGGTCGGTGGAGATCCCCTTCATGGCCATCTTGAGCTCGTCGGGATTCGGCGCGGCCTCGTAGGCGACGGACGGTTCGATCCAGTCCTTGTCGATCAGCTCCATGAGACTGTCGGTGAAGGTCTGCATGCCCTGGCGCTGCCCGGAGCGGATGGCGTCGGCGAGTTCGTCGTCGCGCCCCTCGTGGATGAGCTGCCGGGTGGTGGGGGTGCGCAGCAGGACCTCGACGGCGGGGACGCGCTCGACGTCGTCGGCGACGCTGTCCAGGAGTTTCTGGCAGATGATCGCCTGGAGGTTGAACGCCAGCGACTGCCGCGCCAGTTCCCTGCTGTCGGCGTCGAACAGATCGAGGATGCGCCCGATGGTCTGCGGGGCGCTGGAGGCGTGGACGGTCCCGAAGACCATGTGCCCGGTCTCGGAGGCCTGCAGGGCGGCCTGGAAGGTATCCCGGTCTCGGAGCTCGCCGATGAGCACCACGTCCGGGTCCTCGCGCATCAGGTACTTCAATGCCGCCTCGAAGCTCTCGACGTCGATGCCGATCTCCCGCTGACCCACCAGCGCCTTCTTGTCCTCGTAGATGTATTCGATGGGGTCCTCGATGGTCAGGATGTGGCAGCGGCGGGTGCGGTTGATGTGCTCCAGCATCGCCGCGATCGTCGTGCTCTTCCCGCACCCGGTCGGACCGGCCAGCAGGACCAGCCCCTGGCGCGCCTCGGCAATCTTGCCGATCGCCGCCGGAAGGTGGAGCTGCTCGAAGTCGGGGATCTCCCGACTGACCCGCCGGACCGCCACGGCGACCGCGCCGCGCTGGCGGTAGACGTTCAGGCGGAAGCGATCCCCCCCGGCGATCTCGTGGGCCAGGTCGATGCTCCCGTGCCGACGGAAGTACTCCCGCTGCTCGTCGGTCATCAACTCCTCGGCCATCTGCTGGATTTCCTCGGTCGAGATCGACCGGGACTCGGTGGCGTAGAGCTGCCCGTTGACGCGGATGTGGGGCACGGAGTTCTGCTTCAGATGCAGATCGGACCCGCTGGCCTTGCTCAGCGCCTCGAAGTACTTCTGAAAGCGCGGTACGTCGCGCCCCTCCGGCGGGGAAATCTGCTCGTGCTGGTCGATCGGCTGATGGTCGTCGCCTGCGGCTTCGGTCACGGTGCTGCTCCCTGTGTTGGGGCGTGTTCGGCCTCGCCGGCGGGCGCCCGTCGCACGGGGATGCCCCGGGCGGCGAGGTACGCCTTCGTCTCGGCGATGGTATGCGTGCGGTAGTGGAAGATGCTGGCGGCCAGCGCGGCGTCCGCGCGTCCAGCGGTGAGGACCTCGGCCAGGTGCGCCGGCGAGCCCGCCCCGCCCGAGGCGATCACGGGGATGTCGACGGCGTCGACGACGGCGCGGGTGATCTCGATGTCGTATCCGTTGAGGGTTCCGTCGGCGTCCATGACGGTCAGGAGGATCTCGCCGGCGCCGCGGCGCTCGATCTCGCGTGCCCAGGCGACGGCCTCCAGGCCCGTCGGCGTCCGCCCCCCGTGCGTGTGCACCTCCCACCGCTCGCTGCGCCCGCGACGGACGCGCTTCGGGTCGATCGCCACCACCACGCACTGGGCGCCGTAGCGGCGCGACGCGGACGTGACGAACTCCGGGTCCCGCACGGCCGCCGAGTTGACCGACACCTTGTCCGCCCCGGCGCCGAGGAGGTTCTCCACGTCCGTCAGCGTCCGCACCCCACCGCCGACGGTCAGCGGCATGAACACCTGCTCGGCCGTGCGGGACACCACGTCCAGCAGGATGTCCCGCCGCTCGTGACTGGCCGTGATGTCCAGGAACACCAGCTCGTCGGCGCCCTCGGCGTCGTAGCGGCGCGCGACCTGGACCGGGTCGCCGGCGTCACGCAGATTGACGAAGTTGACGCCCTTGACGACCCGCCCGCGGTCCACGTCCAGGCAGGGGATGATTCGTTTGGCCAGCATCTCGTCCTCGCTGACGCAATTGTACCCGACGGCAAAGTCTAAGGGAACATGCATCACGCCGTGAGCGGCTGCAGGCTGCATTCTGTTTCCGGAGCCAGCGCGCGTGCGCGCTGCTTATTCTCTGTTCGCCGCGGAGCGGCGCCTGACCCTAGCCACGGGCGAGTAGCCCGTGGAAACAGACGCCGCCCCCGCGGGAACCCCGTAGGGGCGATGGAGCGCCGCGGCGTTCACTCGGCCCTGCCGGGCATCTTGCTCCAGGCATCTCTGTCCCACGACCTGGCGGTCGTGGCTACGACCTCGCGGCCTTGCCGGGCCTGCCGCGTCGCCCATGTAAGCAGGATGGATCCGCTGCGAAAGGCTGGCACCTCGTGGTCGTTACGCTTATCATGCGGTCAGCGGGCAAAGAGGGCACGGTTTGTGCAAAGGAGCTCAGACTCCATACGGAAGACGCCTTATGATGCACTTTCGCTGTCCTAGCCCACATAATTCACGACTTTTGACGGTCTGCGCATAACAAAGGCCACCGAAG
>JBMCUM010000033.1:0-12583 GCA_048622595.1 Planctomycetota bacterium
ATGCCGAGGTCCCCCTCCGCCTCAGGCGTCGCCCTTTTTTTTTGTGAGAGGGCCCGGCAATACCGCCCCGGGCGACCCGCCGGTCGGCTTTGGTCTTGCCCGCGCCGCGGCGCGACGGTACAAGGAAGTGCGCCGTATCGACATCGCCGTTCGCCCGAACCACCACAGGAGCCCCATATGTCCATCAAGGTCGCATTCATCGGCGCCGGAAGCGTCGGGTTCACCCGCCGCCTCATGCGGGACCTGCTCGCCGTTCCCGAGCTGGCCGAAACGCACTTCGCCTTCACCGACATCTCCAAGCGCAACCTCGACATGGTCACCCGCCTCTGCCGCAAGGACATCCGCAGCAACGACCTTCCGGCCGAGATCACCGCCACCGTCGACCGCCGCCGCGCCCTGGAAGGCGCCGACTACGTCGTCAACTGCACGCGGATCGGCGGGCTGGAGGCGTTTCGCCAGGACATCGAGATTCCGCTGAAGTACGGCATCGACCAGTGCGTCGGCGACACGCTGTGCGTCGGCGGCATCCTGTACGGTCAGCGGAACATTCCGTGCGTGCTGGACTTCTGCCGGGACATCCGCGAGGTGGCGGCCGGCGACGCGCTGTTTCTCAACTATGCCAACCCGAACGCGATGAACACGTGGGCGGCCAACGCCTACGGCGAGGTGCCGACCATCGGGCTGTGCCACGGCGTTCAGGGCGGGCACCGGCAGATCGCCAACGTCATCGAGCTTCTGGTCAACGAGCACAAGAGCCCGGACGACCCCGGATACGTGCGCGTCACGCCGCAGGACGTGGACATCATCTGCGCGGGGATCAATCACCAGACATGGTACGTGCAGGTGCTCTACGCCGGCGAGGACTGGACGGACCGCCTGCTGGGCGGCTTCGAGAAGCACCCGACCTACAGCAAGACCGAGAAGGTCCGCATCGACGTGCTGCGCCGGTTCGGATACTACTCGACGGAGTCCAACGGGCACCTGTCCGAGTACCTGCCCTGGTACCGCAAGCGCCCCGACGAGATCCCCGAGTGGATCGCCCCGGACAGTTGGGGCCACGGCGAGACCGGCGGGTACCTCCGCGTGTGCACCGAGGGGCGCAACTGGTTCGAGACCGACTTCCCCAAGTGGATGGCGGGCGAGTCGCCGCCCATCGGTCCGGGCAACCGCAGCCACGAGCACGGCAGCTACATCATCGAGTCGCTGGAGACCGGGCGGGTGTATCGCGGGCACTTCAACGTGCCCAACGAGGGGTGCATCACGAACCTGCCGGACGACTGCATCGTCGAGGTGCCCGGATACGTGGACCGCAACGGCGTGTCCATCCCGCAGGTCGGCGACCTTCCGCTGGCGTGCGCGGCGACGCTGTCGGCGAGCGTCAACGTCCAGCGGATGTCCGTCGAGGCCGCCGTCGCCGGCGACGTGACCCTGCTCAAGCAGGCCGTCCTCCACGACCCGCTCACCGGCGCCGTCTGCAATCCGGAGGAAGTCTGGCAGATGGTCGACGAGATGCTCGTCGCCCAGGCGAAATGGCTGCCCCAGTACGCCGCGGAGGTTCCGGCGGCCAAGAAACGCCTCGCCGCGGCCAGGCGGGCCAAGCGGTACAAGGGCACGTGGACGTGGGAGGGAGCGGCCCGCAAGAAGGTCCGCACCGTCGTGGAGCTTCGCAGCAGCGGCGCCAAGGCGCGGGGCGTTCTGGAGGCGGACAAGGCCGCCGAGCAACCGTCCCGGGGCGGCACGTCCGCCAAGAAGAAGCGCAAAAAGGCGAAGAGCAGGAAACGCCGAACGAGCAAGTCCGGATCCGCCCGCTCCGGCAAGGGCGCAGCCGCCAAGCCCGGCAAGCGATCCGGCAAGGCGAGCGGCAAGAAGACTTGGCAGGCCACGAAAACCGCCAAGCGCAGGAAGCGCTCGTGAGGCGGCGCGCCGCGGCTCGAGTCCGCCCGCCCTCTCGCCTGCCCGCGCTGCGCCGCGCCCGGTCGTCCGCCGGCGCGGTTGGCGTCGGCGCCGTGGCCGATATAATGGCCGACCATGGGTGACCGCCAACGCCACCTTCGTCTCGGCGTACTCCTGTCCGGCGGCGGGCGGACGCTGATGAACCTGCTGGACGCGATCGGCGCCGGGCGTCTGGACGCCGAGGTCGCCGTCGTCATCGCGTCGCGCGAGTGCAAGGGCCTGGACCGTGCCGCCGACCGCGGCCTGCGTACCGAACTCGTGGAGTATCGTTCGTTCGCCGCCGCCGGCGGCGAGACGGACACGGCCGCGTACTCCGAGGCGATCGTCGCCCACCTCGACGAGTCCGGGGCGGACCTCGTTCTCCAGGCGGGGCTCCTGTCGTTCTGGCGCATCCCGCCGCGCTACCTCGGGCGCGTCATGAACATCCATCCCGCCCTGCTGCCGAGCTTCGGGGGAAAGGGCATGCACGGGCGGCGCGTCCACGAGGCGGTCCTAGCCGCCGGGTGCAAGGTCTCCGGGTGCACCGTCCACTTCGCCGACAACGAGTACGACGCCGGGCCCATCATCATTCAGCGGTGCGTCGCGGTGGGCGAGGACGACGACGCGGATGCCCTGGCGGCGCGCGTGTTCGAGGAGGAATGCATCGCGTATCCGGAGGCGGTGCGGCTGTTCGCGGCCGGTCGGCTGCGGATCGAGAACCGCCGTGTCCGCGTGCTGGAGGCGTAACGTGGACCCCGCGGGCGCGGATTGCCGAAGAATGCAGCAGACATGACCGAGCTGTGGGACATCATCGCCCGCTTCGTGGAGCGGTACCTGAAGATATCCCCGGAGCTGCTGGGCAAGCTCCTGCTGACGCTGGTGGTCCTGGGCGCGTACCTGCTGGTGCGCCGCCTGGCCGTGGGGCTCACCGCGCGGCGCGTGCGGGACGTGGCGCGCAAGTACATCGCCAGCAAGACGATCAGCTACCTGCTCGGGGCGGTGGCGCTGGTGGCGCTGGTTCGGATCTGGCTGGGCGGGGCGGGCGGGCTGGCGACCTACCTGGGGCTGGTCTCGGCGGGCGTGGCGATCGCGCTTCAGGACCCGCTGAGCAACCTGGCCGGGTGGGTGTACATCATGGCGTCCAAGCCGTTCACCACGGGCGACCGGATACAAATCGGCGACCGCGCCGGCGACGTGATCGACATCCGCCTGTTCCAGTTCACCATCAACGAGATCGGCAACTGGGTGAACGCCGATCAGAGCACCGGGCGGATCGTCCACGTGCCCAACAACCGCATCTGGAAGGACCCCTGCGCCAACTACACCCAGGGGTTCAACTTCATCTGGAACGAGCTGGCCGTGACCATCACCTTCGAGAGCAACTGGCAGAAGGCCAAGGAGATCCTCACCCGCGTCGCGGCCGAGCAGTCCATCATCAAGTCCGAGCACGCCGCCGCCCAGATCCGCGGCGCGGCGCAGAAGTTCCTGATCTACTACGAGAACCTCACGCCCATCGTGTGGACGTCGGTGGCCGCCAGCGGCGTGACGCTGACGGTGCGCTACCTGTGCGCCCCGCGGCAGCGTCGGGGTTCGACCGGTCGCATCTGGGAGGCGGTTCTCAAGGAGTTCGCCGCCTGCGACGACATCGACTTCGCCTACCCGACGCGGCGGTTCTACAACAACACGGTCGAGGGCAAGCCCGGCGTCCGCGCCGCGGCGCCGCCGCCCGACCGCCCGCAAAGCTGACCCCGACCACGGAGCCCCCATGCCACGCCGCACCACCGTGCCCAAGCGCCTTCGTCGCGACGAGAGCTTCCTCGGCATCCACTTCGACAAGCACATGAACCGCCGCTGCACGGAGGTCGGGCGGAACGTCACCCGCCGCATGGTCCAGCAGATCATCGACAAGGCGCGCCCGGACTACGTCCAAATCGACTGCAAGGGGCACACCGGCATCAGCAGCTACCCGACGCGCGTGGCCCACCCCGCGCCCGGCTTCGTGCGCGACCAGCTCCGCATCTGGCGCGAGGTCACGGCCGCCGCCGGCGTCGGGCTGTACATGCACTACTCCGGCG
This sequence comes from Planctomycetota bacterium, assembly GCA_048622595.1. Lineage (GTDB taxonomy): Bacteria > Planctomycetota > Phycisphaerae > SM23-33 > SM23-33 > JAGXKT01. Next base: position 4,008 of record JBMCUM010000033.1, read on the forward strand.
TGCTCGATGCCGAGGCGTGCCGTCGCCATCCCGACTGGGCCGCACGCGACGCGGACGGCACGCCGCACCCGCGCGCCACCAGCGTCTTCGGGCCGTACGTCGACAAACTGCTCATCCCCCAGCTCAAGGAGCTTCGCGACGAATACCACGTCGACGGCATCTGGCTGGACGGGGAGTGCTGGGGCGTCACGCCGGACTACTCCCCGTGGGCCCGACAGGCCTGGTCCGCCGAGACCGGCCGGAGCAAGCTGCCCGCGCCGCCGCAGGCGGACTACGGGCGGTTCCTGGCGTTCTGCCGCGAGGGGTTCCGTCGCTACCTGCGCCACTACCTCGCGGCGCTGCACGCCCATGACGAGGCGTACCAGATCGCCAGCAACTGGGCGTTCAGCTCCCACATGCCCGAGCGCGTCTGCGCGCCGGTCGACTTCCTGTCCGGGGATTACTCCTGGCGCGACAGCGTCCGCTCGGCGCGCTGGGAGGGGCGCTGCCTGTCCGGACAGGGCGTCGCGTGGGATCTGATGGCCTGGAGCTTCCACCGCGACGGCGGACAGGGGCACCGGACGACCAAGACGGCCGTGCAGCTCAAGCAGGAGGCCGCCGTCGTGCTCGCCCTCGGCGGGGGCTTCCAGGCGTACTTCAAGCAGAAGGACGACGCGTCCATCAACGACTGGACGATGGACGTCATGGCCGAGGTGGCGGCGTTCTGCCGCGCGCGCCAGCGCGTGTGCCACAAGGCCCGCCCCGTCCCGCAGGTCGCGGTGGTCTACCCGGGACAGAGCTTCTACCGGATGACCGGGCGGGCGTTCTCCCCGTGGACCGGAGAGTCCCGCGGCACCCAGGGGATCCTCAACGCGCTGATCGACGCACAACTGCCCGTCGAGATCGCCATGGAGCACCACCTCGACGGGCGGATGGACGAATACCCCCTGATCGTCATCCCCGAGTGGGACTGGCTGGCGCCGGCGTTCCGCAGGGAGCTGGTCGCCTACGTCGAGCGGGGCGGGCGACTGCTGGTCGTCGGCGCACGCGCGGCCGGGGCGTTCCGAAAGCAGCTCAACGTCCAGCGCGTCGGACGCCCGCAGCGGCGGCTGCGCTTCCTCGCCTGGAACGGGACGCTGGCGGGGCTGAGCGTCGAGGCACAGCAGGTCGCGCCCGCCCGCGGCGTCGAGGCGGTCGCCATGCTGCATGACGAGAACGACCCGCGGTCGGGCGCCGCACCGGCAGCGACGATCGCCCGATGCGGCGCCGGGCGCATCGCCGGCGTCCACCTCGACCTCGGCGAGGCGTACCTCGCCCACCGCACGACCGTGGCGCGCGACCTGCTGGCGGGGCTGGCGCGGGAGCTGATGTGCGACGACCTGCGGGTAGGGCTGACCGGCTCGCACAACGTCGACGTCACACTCATGCGCAAGGACGGAACGCTGCGGGTCAACCTGGTCAACACGGCCGGGCCCCACAGCGATGACGGCGTGGCCGTGTTCGACGAGGTTCCCCCCGTCGGCCCGTTGGAGCTGACCGTCCGCCTGGATCGCAAGCCCGACACGGTGCGTCTCGTTCCCCGCGGCGGGCGCGTGCAGTGGACATATGCCGACGGGAAGCTGCGCATCACGCTGCCGCGCCTCGACCTGCACGAGGTCGTCGAGATCGAGCCATAGGGGCGCATAGTGGCGGGCGCCTACGCCCCTTCGACGCGCCGCGACCGTCGGCTGCGAGGCCGCACCGCGCTATGCAAACCACGCCCCCGCAGGGCTCACAACTCCAGCGGCGAGACGTAGTCGCCCTTGGCCGATCGCAGCTCCTCGAGGCGCCCGCGCTGGGCGGCGAGCGTCTCGAAGACCACCTGCGGCGTGTCGCTCACGTCGCGGTAGATCTTCTCGATCCGCTGGATCTTCTCGATGTTCTCCGGCAGGCGGATGGTGAACTGCGCGACGTAGTCGTCCTGCGAGTAGGCCTTGCCGCGCACCTCGCGGAACAGGTCCTTCAGGTCCTCGTACCTGGGGACCCGCCCGGTCGGCGCATCGATCGCCTCGGCGTCGCCGTGGACGCGCAGCTCCATCCACTTGACCCAGACGGCCTTGTCGAGCATCCCGTTGAGGTAGTTCCCGTCGGCGTCCTTGAGGAAGTAGTTGGTGGCGAAGATCCGCGGGACCGCCTTGATCCCCTCGGCGAAGTCCAGGTTGTTCCGGATGTACTTGCCCAGGGGGATCGACAGGAAGTCCAGGTTGCTCATCAGGTTGAACTTCCGCACGCCCTCCTGCCCCAGCGTCGCCGCCGTCGTCTCGCTCTCCAGCGACGCGCCCATGGTGATGATTCCGTGGGCCCAGTCGAAGCTCTGCTGGACGGGCACGGACGTGTCGCTGTCCCGCCCGCCGTAGATGATCCCGCCGACCGGCACCCCCGCCGGGTCGTCCGCACGCGCGTCGCGGTTCGACAGGTCCTCGATCCGCACGGTGTAGCGCGCGTTCTTGTGCGAGGCCGTGATCTCGTTACCGTCGGCGTCCGTCTTGCCCTTGGTCCACGGTCCGGAGTGATTGACGCCCTCGTCGGGCAGCTCGCACCCCATCCCGAGCCAGTACGGCCGGCCGTCCTTGACCAGCACGTTGGAGAAGATCACCTCGCCGGGCTTGGTAAGGATATCGTAGATCACCGGGTCGTCGTCGCCGTTGACGTCGCGGATGATGCCGAAGATGCCGCTCTCGACGTTGACCGTCCGCGCCTCGCCGTCGACGGCGCGGAAGTAGGCCAGGTCGTCGCCCACGATGGTCTCGCCCGGAAGCATGGCGGTGGAGGTCTTCCCGCAGGCGCTGGGAAACGCTCCGGCGAAGTACGTCACGCGATCCTCGGGCCCGTGGACGCCCATGACGAACATGTGCTCGGCCAGCCAGCCCTCGCGGTCGGCCTTGCGGATCGCCAGTCGCAGCGCGAGCTTCTTGAGCCCCACGGTGTTTCCGGCGTACTGGGTGTTGACGCTGTAGACCCGTTCGTCGGCGATGTCGATGTACACGCGTCGCTTGTCGACGTCGGCGCTGACCGGGTGCCCGTGCGGGCTCTCCAGGCGCCCCGCCGAGTGATGGAAGCGGAAGAAGTTCGGCCCGTCGACCTTCTTGAACTGCTCGTAGCCGTTGCGGTAGAGCAGATCCTCGCTGTGGGCGACGTAGCACGAGTCGGTCACCTGCACGCAGGAGATGCTGAACGGCGAGTTCGTCGGTCCCAGGCAGAAGAAGCGCACGTACGCCTGCTTGCCTTCCATGGCGCCGGACAGAAAGCCCCGCACCTCGGCGAGCCCCTCGTCGCGCTCGACCGCGTTGAGCCGCCCGCCAAGGTCCATCCCCTCGGGGACCAGGTACTTCGTGGCGGCCTTGTCCCGCGCCTGATCGTTGAACCCGTCGAAGTGCACCGTGTGCCCGTCCGTCGCCAGGGGCGACTCCTCGCCGATCTCGATGGCGCGCCGGCGAATGTAGCCCACGTCGGCGTCGGAATCGTCGCAGACCTTGACCGAATCCGGCCGCCCGAGCTCGATCGCGTCGGCGACGAACGCGTGCAGGTCGTCGTTGTCCAGGGCCTCGAGCTTGGCGAAGCTGTCGGCGTCCATCCGGGGATCGAGAATCGCGCTGTACTGGTCCTTCATGGTCCGTAACGTCCTTTCCGGGGGCTGGGGCAGGTCCGCCGGCGGTGCGGACTCGCGTACGGTTCGCGACGCACTCCGCCGGCGGGCGGGGCGGACCCGCGGGCCTCCGCGGCGCGCAGGGACCCACCCCAGGATGTAGCGATCCTGTAGCAGATAGCGGCCCGGAGCTTATACCCGCCCGGGGGCTTCCCGTCAAGCGTCGTCCGTGGGGAGCCATTTGCGATGTTCGTAGCGCGGGCAGAATCGTCGAAGACCTCGTACGAGTCGTATGACCGTAAGGGCCCGCGCTACGGATAAAGGCCACATCGCAAATGGCTCCGTATCCGACGCGGCGTTGCCCGCGTCACGGGCCCCGCCTATAATGCCCGCCGTGCGCACCATCGCCGTAATCAACCAGAAAGGCGGCGTCGGAAAGACCACCACCGTGGCGAACCTGGGCGCGGCGCTGGCCGAGCGAGACCGGCGCATCTGCCTGATCGACCTGGACCCGCAATCCCACCTGACGCTGCACTTCGGGCTCGAACCGGGACAGCCCGAGGTCAGCATCTACGACGTGCTCACCGCCCGGACCCTCCCCCGCGACGCGACCGTCCGCCTGGGAGCCAATCTCCAGATCATCCCGGCGGTCATCGACCTGGCCGCGACGGAGGTCGAACTTTCGGGAACGGTCGGGCGGGAGCAGATTCTGGCCGACAAGCTCCGCGACGCGGCGCCGGCGTGCGACCTGGCGATCATCGACTGTCCCCCGTCGCTGGGGCTGCTGACGCTGAACGCCCTCGCCGCCGCCGATGAGGTCTACATCCCGCTGCAGGCGCATTTTTTGGCCCTGCAGGGGCTGGGCAAGCTGCTGGAGACCGTCGCCCTGGTCGCCCGTCGCATCAACCCTCGCCTGCGCGTCGCCGGGGTCATCCTCTGCCTGTACGAGTCCAACACGCGCCTCGCGGCCGAGGTGCTCGCGGACCTCAACGCCTTCGTCGCCGACGCACGCGGGAAGGACGTGCCGTGGGCGGACATGACCGTGTTCGACACCGTCATCCGCCGCAACGTCAAGCTCGCCGAGTGCCCGTCCTACGGGACGACGATCTTCGACTACGAGCCGGGCTCGCACGGGGCGCAGGACTACAACGCCCTGGCCGAGGAGTTCCTCGCGCGAAGCAACGCGGTCCAGGCGCGGGACGAGGGGGCGGCGCAGCCCGACCAGCCGGGGCAAACGCCGGAGGCGGCACCGGCCTCGACGCCCCACCCGCAGGACGATCAGGCGCCGCGCGGCGAGCCCGACGAGCCCGGACGCTTCATGCCCGGGCCGCTGCCGAACGCCCTGCCCCACCCTCGGGATGCGTCGGACGCATCGCCGCCTGAGCCCCCCGCCGCCGGCGCGGAGGTCCGCGGTACAGGGAACGCCCCGCCGCGATGAGACCGCGCCGCGGGACACATCGTCTGCTGCGACACGGGCTGCTGGTCGGCTGCATCCTCGCGTGGACGACGGCGTTCGTCATGACGCACCTGCCGTCGGACAAGGTCCCGCGCCTCGGCGCCGGCGACGTGACGCTGCACGGGGCGGGGTACTTCGGTCTTGGGGGAGTCTTCTGGTTGACGCTGGCGTCCTACGGCGTGTCGCGCGCCCGCCGGGCAACACTGGTGATCTGCATCCTGATCGTCTACGCCGCTGTCGACGAGTATACCCAGTCCGTGCCCGTCATCGGGCGGTCCGGAAGCATGACGGACTGGGTCGCCGACGTCGTCGGCGCGACCGCCGCGGTGCTGGTCGGCGAGCTCACCGCGGCCGCCAGGCGCGCCCTGCAGCGGCGGAAGCCCGCCGGGCGAGGCGCCTGAGCGGCGCCCCGCGCGCCGTTGACGCGCCGCGCCGGCGGCGATAGCGTGGGCGCGATGAGCGAGACCCTGTACATCATCGACGGGCACTCGCAGATCTATCGCGCTTACTACGCCCCGTTCGGCGACCTGACCAGCCCCACCGGCGAGCCGACGCGAGGGACCTACGTCTTCTGCTCCATGCTGCTGAAGTTCATCGCCGAACACCGACCGGCGTACCTGGCGATGGCCGTCGACGGACCCGCCGAAAAGCTCCACCGCCGACAGCTCTACGCCGACTACAAGGTCACGCGCAAACCCCCGCCGGACGACTTCCACCCCCAGGTCGAGCGCATCATGCAGATCGTCCGGACCATGGGCATCCCCGTCATCGAGGCCGAGGGCTACGAGGCCGACGACGTGATGGCCACCGCCGTCGAGCGGTTCGCCGACGACCGCGACGTCGTGCTCATCAGCCGCGACAAGGACCTCGACCAGCTCGTCGGCGACCACGTCCGCCTGTTCGACGCGATGGAGGACGAGACCATCGACGCCGAGGGCGTCGTCGAGCGAAGGGGCTACCGTCCGGAACAGGCCGTCGAGGCGCAGGCGCTGATGGGCGACGCCAGCGACAACGTCCCCGGCGTTCCGGGGATCGGTCCCAAGACGGCGGCGAAGCTGATCCGGCGGTACGGCACGGCCGAGGAGGTTCTCGCCCATGCCGACGAGATCGGCGGAAAGATTGGCAGGACGCTCGCCGCCCGCGCCGAGCAGGTCCGCCTGTCGCGCGAGCTGGTGACGCTCAAGCGAGACGTGCCGGTCGAACTCGACCTGGAGGCGATGCGCTTCGCCGGGGTTGCGGGCGAGGCGTTGCACCCGATCTTCGAGGAGCTGGGCTTCAACCGCCTGCTGGACCGCCTGGACAAGCTGGACAGCGGCGCGCCCGGTAACCCCGCCGGGGCCGCCCCGGCCGGCGCCCGCCCGACGGGCGAGACCACGGCCGCCGACTTCCACTACACCTGCGTCGATACCCCCGAGGCGCTCGACGCGCTGGTCGAGCGGCTGGGGGGCGTCAAGCGTCTTGCCGTCGATACGGAGACCACCTCCCGCCGCCCGATGTGGGCCGAGCTGGTGGGCATCTCGCTGTCGTGGGCGTCCGGCGAGGCGGCGTACATCCCCGTCCGGGGTCCGCTCGGGGCGACGGTCCTTGCGCTCGAGCTGGTGCGCGACAAGCTCGGCGGCATCCTTGCCGACCCCAACGTCGAGAAGGTCGGGCAGAACCTCAAGTACGACGTGATCGTCCTGGGCGAGGCCGGGATGGAAGCGGCCGGTCCGGTCTTCGACACCATGGTCGCCGCCCACGTGCTGGACTCGGCGCGGATGAGCTACGGACTCGGCGCCCTGTCGGCCGAGTTCCTCAACCACCGCTGCATCCCCATCGAGGAGGTCATCGGCCGCGGGCGGAACCAGGTGACCATGGACACCGTGCCCGTCGAGGTCGTCGCGCCTTACGCTGCCGAGGACGCCGACGTCTCATTTCGCCTGGCGCAGGTGCTGCGCGAACGGTTAAGCGCCGAGGGGCTCGAGGCGCTGTTCGCCAAGCTGGAGATGCCGCTGCTTCCGGTCCTGGCGGCGATGGAGCGCCGGGGCATCGGAGTCGATCCGGGCGCGCTGAAACGGATGGAGACCGAGCTGACCGGCCAAGCCGAGGCCCTGCGGACGCGCATCGTCACCGCCGCAGGGCGCGAGTTCAACGTGGACTCGCCGAAGCAACTGTCGGCCGTGCTGTTCGACGAGCTCGACCTGCCCGTTCTCAAGAAGACCAAGACCGGCGCCAGCACCAGCGCGACGGTGCTGGAGCAGCTCGCCGTCGAGCACGAGCTTCCGGGGCTGGTGCTGGACTACCGCAAGTTGACCAAGCTAATCGGCACGTATCTCAAGGCGCTGGGCGCGTGCATCCACCCGCGGACCGGGCGGATCCACACCGTCTTCCACCAGGCCGGAACCGCCACCGGGCGACTGTCCAGCAGCGACCCGAACCTCCAGAACATCCCCGTCCGCACGGACGAGGGGCGGAAGATCCGCTCGGCGTTCGTCGCCCCGCCCGGCTGGGTTCTTCTCTCGGCCGACTACTCGCAGATCGAGCTGCGGGTCCTGGCGCACCTGTGCGGCGACGAGACGCTGATCGCCAGCTTCCGGCGCGACGAGGACATCCACCGCATCGTCGCGGCGGAGGTCTTCGACATGGCGCCCGACGAGGTCACCGCCGCACAGCGCGCCCGCGCCAAGACGGTCAACTACGGGATCATCTACGGGCAAACCGCCTTCGGGCTGTCCGTGACGCTGCGGATCCCGCGCGACGAGGCGGCAGAGTTCATCGAGCGGTACCGCAACCGGTTCGCGCGGATCGACGCCTTCCTCCACGAGTGCATCCGCCAGGCGAAGCAGGCGGGGTACGTCCAGACGCTCTTCGGGCGGCGGCGCAGGATCAGCGGAATCGACGACCGCAACCCCCAGCGGCGCGCCCTGGCCGAGCGACTGGCGATCAACTCGGTGGTGCAGGGCTCGGCGGCCGACCTCATCAAGCGGGCCATGCTCCGCGTGGACCGTCGCACCCGCGACGAGGCGCGCGCCTCGCGCATGCTGCTGCAGATCCACGACGAGCTGCTGTTCGAGGTCCCTGCCGACGCCGTCGACGCCGAGCGCGACATGATCGTCACCGAGATGTGCGCCGCGGCCGACCTAGACGTGCCCCTGAAGGTCGACGTCGGCGTGGGCTCAAACTGGATGGAGGCCAAGTGATTCCCGCAATCCCGTGGTTGCTTCGCAAACCACGGCACCCGTCACTTCAGAGGTCACACACCGGCGGGGCCACGCCGAGCGTTCGGGGCGCGCCCGCCGTCGTCACGGCAGGAACTTGTCGGCCGCGCTGAGCTTCTCGGGCAGGTAGGTCCCGGCGACGTACTCCAGTCCGTGTTTGGCCAGGGCCTGCTGCTCGACGCGGACGCCCATCCGGAGCATCCTCTCCAGCGCCTTCTGCCAGGCCTTGTAATGCCGGATGAACGGGTCGTTGCTCAGCGCGTCGCGGGCGCGCTTCACGTCCACGTCCTTCAACGGATGCGTCGGCAGCTCGTAGGCC
>JBMCUM010000034.1:0-12455 GCA_048622595.1 Planctomycetota bacterium
TCTTGAGGTCCCGCTCGACGCTGCGGTTGATCTGGCAGTAGGCGCAGCCGAAGTTGCACCGCTTGTCCGGGTTGAGGTTGACGCCGATGCTCAGCCCGTGGCTGCGCCGTGCGATGACGGGGTAGACGTACAGGCAGTCGCGCCACTGGCGGCGGTGGTCGCGCGTGACGCGCCGACGTGCATCACGGGGGGTTTCCTCATCGGCCATGGTGCCCTCATTCTACGCCGCCGTCGGCGACGCCACAAAGCCGCCGATACGAGCAGACGGCGCAGGCGTCCGAACGGCAGCGCTCGAACCGGGCGGCGCGCCGCGCCGCGACCAGCCGCCGCGCCGTTTCGGCGATCCGCCGCTCGCCGGGGGCCGGCACGTCGCCCGGGATGTCGAACGTGTGCGTCTGCCCGGTGCGCAGGAAGTACAGCGTGGCGTCGGCGACGGGCGCGCCGTCGGCGCCGTGGGCGAGGAACCCGCGCGCCGCCGAGGCGTACGCCAGCATCTGCGTCTCGTAGCGGCGGGCGTGGGCGGCGGCGCTGTCGCCGTCCAGCCGGTCGGACTTGTAGTCCACGACGTGCCACGCCCCGCCGGCGTCGCGGTAGAGCAGGTCGATTTGCCCGAGGACGGTCGCCTGCCCGACCGCCAGGGCGAAGTCCAGCTCGCGGAGCACGTCGCCTGCGGCGGTCAGTTCCGCCCACAGCGGCGACCGTCGCAGCGTTTCGAGCATCGCGTCCAGCTCCGCCGCCAGGGGGTCCGGGTCGACGAGCTCGGCGAGGTCCTGCGCCGCCAGGGCACGGCGGACGAGCGCCGCGGCCGGCTGGGGGTTCGCAAAGTCCAGCGCTTCGACGCATTTGTGGTAGATGGTTCCCAGTGTGGCCGCGTCGAGCCGGCCCGCGTGCGCCGCGGCCTGTCCGGCGCCCGCCGCCGCGGTGCGGACCGGCGCGCGGAGCTCGTGCCGCCAGCGGTAGAGCACCGGGCAATGCTCGAAGTCGCCCAGCGCCGTGGCGGCGACCTCTACCTGCCCGACCTCCGGCGACAGCGGGCCCAGCAGCGGCGCGGGGGCCGCGGCTGCGCCGGCTGCGGCCATCCGCTCGGCCAGGGCGTCCGGTCCGTCGACCTGTGCGAGCCACCGCTGGCCGCGCGTCGCGTCGCGCGGGCGGCGCGGCGCCTCGGACGGCGTGACGGTCCGCACCGCGGCGGTGAACCGCCCGTCGCCGCAGGGGATGTCGCGCCCCTCGTCGGCCGCGGCAGCCACGCCGAGCGCGGTGTCGAGCCGGCTGACGGCAGTGTCGCTTCCGCCGCGGAAGCTGCCGTCCTTGTTCCGCCGGTCTGCGGCGACGAACACGAGGTGGTCGCGGTGGCGCGTGGCGGCGACGTAGAGCTTGCGAATGTCCTCGGCGCGGGCGGTCTGGTCCTCGCGGTCGCGCGCGATGCGGTAGGACAGGGGGACCGTCTCGTCAGCGTCCTCGTCGTAGGGCTCGACGGTCTTGATCGTCAGCCCCGTGTCCAGCCGGAGGAGCATGCGGTCGCGAGGGGGCTTCCGGGCCGCGTTGAGGTCCGGGAGGAACACCACGGGAAACTCCAGCCCCTTGGCCTTGTGGATGGTCATCAGGCGGACGACGTCATCGGACTCGCCGGCGACTGCCGCCTGCTCGAACCGCGACTGGTCGATGGTCTGCTCGTTCATCGCCGACAGGAAGTCGGCAAGGGCGGCCCCCTCGGCCGAAGCCGCCCGCGCAAGGTCCGCCAGGCGGCGGACGTTGCCCAGTTTGCGCCGCCCGTTGAACTGGGCGCGGAGCGCGCCTTCGTAGCCGGTCTCGTTCAGTAGGGCGTCGACCACTGCGGCCGGGCCCATGGCGTCCTTCGCGCGCCCCAGACGCCCCAGCAGGTCGACGGCGAACCGCAGCGCCCGCCCCGCCGATGCGTCCATCCCCGGCGCGGCGGGCGCGGGGTCGGCGCCGCCGTCGGCCGCGGCGAGCAGCTTGGGCAGGTAGGGCGGCTCGATCGCCTCGGCCAGGCGCATCAGCGCCGCGTCGTCCAGCCCGAACAGCGCCGATCGCAGCGCCCCGACGAAGGCCACGTCGTCGTATGGGTTGTCGATCGCCCGCAGGGCGTTGAGCACGTCGAACACCTCCTGCTGACGGAAAAAGCCCGTGCCCGCCACGACGTAATACGGGACGCCGCGGGCGGCCAGCTCCCGCTCGTAGGCGCCGCTTTCGGTCATCCGGCCCAGCAGGACGGCGATGTCTCCGCAACGCGCGCGGCGCCAGTCGCCCGCCGCGGCGTCCCAGACCGTCCGCTCGCCGCCGCCGATCAGCCCGGCGATGCGCTCGGCGGTGACGGCCGCCTGGCAGGCGGCGGTCTCGTCGGCGTCGGTCGGCGGCTCGCCGTCGCCCCGCCGCGCCAGGAGGATCTCGACGGACGCGCCCGGAGGCAGCTCGCTGCGGTGGGCCCTCAGCGGCTCGTAGTCGGCGCCCATCAGCGGGGCGAACAACTCGTTGACGAACGCCACGCCCGCCGCGTGAGCGCGGAAGGACAGGTCCAGCGCTTCCTGATTCCGCCGCCCGAGACGCTCGCACAGGCGCTCGAAGACCTCCACCTGCGCCCCGCGGAAGCGGTAGATGCTCTGCTTGCGGTCGCCGACGACGAACAAGCGCCCGTCGCCGGGGGGGGCGTCCGGGTCCGCCCCGTCGCTCAGCAGGCCCAGCAGCAGGTCGAGCTGGACGGCGTCGGTGTCCTGGCATTCGTCGATGAGCAACTGGTCGATGCCGGCGCCCAGCGCCCGCCGCACGCCCTCGTTCTCCGCGATCAGCCGGGACGTCTCGGCCAGAAGATCCGTGAAGTCCAGCATGCCGCGGCGGCGCTTCTCGGCGGCGTAGAGCGCCTCGGCCTGCCCGGCCAGGCGCGTCGCAACGGTCAGGGCTTCGGCGGCGGCGGTGTCGGGCGGACCGAGCCCCTCGGCAAGATGCGCCCAGCGTGCGAACGCCGCGGCGGCGGCCTTGAGCTCTTGGCGGATGTCCTTCGGGTCGCGGTCCCATGCCCCGGAGCATCCGACGTTGCCCGGCCTGCATGCGGCGGCGACCGGCTCGAAGGTTTCGGGCGTCCAGGCGTCGGGGTCGTCCAGGAGTCGCCGCATGGCGGCGACGGCGGGGTCGCGGATACGGGCGAGCTTGTCGTCCGGGTCGTCGCAGGGCAGTGCGGTCAGCGCCTGGACGCGATCGCGCAGCTCCGTGTCGCCGTGCAGCGCGTCGAACGCCCGGCGCCGCTCGTCGGCGAGCAACTCTTCCCATCGGCGCAGCGTCGCGGCGGGGTCGGCGTAGTCCTCGCGCCGCCACTGCGTGCGGTGGTTCACCAGCCACTCGACGTCGGCGACGACCTGGTCGTATCGCAGGCGCCCCAGCAGCGCCAGCAGGTCCGCCTGCTCGTGCTCGACCGCGGCGAGGACGGCGTGGTCCGCGGCGTCGGCGGCGAGGCGCCCGGCGAGCAGGTCGTCGGCGCAGACGGCGAAGTCGGGGTCGAGCCTCGCCTCGACGGCGCGGCTGCGGAGTACGCCGGCGCAGAAGCTGTGGATGGTGGAGATGCGCGCGGCGGTCAGCTCGTCCACCCAGTCGAGCAGTCGCCTGCGATCGGCGCCGCGGGCGGCCGCGGCGCGGTCGGCGAGGAACCGCCTGACGCGATCGCGCATCTCCAGCGCCGCCTTGTCGGTGAACGTCAGCGCCACGAACCGCCCCAGCACGTCCTGGGCCTCGGGGCGGGACAGCAGCAGCTCCGTGAACCGCCGGGCGAGGACGAAGGTCTTTCCGCACCCGGCGCCGCTGCGCAGCGCGAGGTTGTCGCCGAGGCGGTCGCGCGCGGCGGCGCGCTGGGCGTCGGTCATGCGCAGCTCGCTCATCGCGCGGGCTCCTCGCTCGACGTCTTACGCTCGACGCGCCACGGGGCGAAGTGGCAGATCTGACGGTAGGGACACCAGCTCGGGCAGTCGTGCGTGGGCAGCAGGTCGAATCGCCCGTCGCGGATACCCTCCGTGAACCGCGCCGCGGCCCGCAGCGCCTCGTCGGACGCGGCGCCGTACGCCTCGTTGGGGCGGTACTCGCCGCCGGACGGCGCGAACGAGGCGAACACCCGCTGCTCCGGCTCGCGCCCGCCGGCGACGCGGTGGAACGCCCCGCCCAGCGCCGGCTCGCCCAACAGCTCCTCGACGGCCGCGGCGTACAGCGGAAGCTGAAGACTCCGCCCGGCGGGGATGTCCCCGGCGGCAGGCAGGCGCCCCGTCTTGTAGTCCACCACGAACGCCCCGCGACGATCGGCGAAGCCGACGCAGTCCACGCGGTCGATCTTCCCGCGGAGGCGCAGCGGACCGGCCGGCGTGGCGATCGTCACCGGCTCGTCACGGCTGGCCGGGTCGCGCGCCTCGGCGTCGCGCCGCTCGCCCAGGCCGAAGCCCAGCTCGAAGTGCGCCGCGGCGCCGTCCAGCTCCAGCGGCTGGGCGGCGTCCCGCAGGTACCGCGCCAGGTCCGCGTGCATCGCGTCGCGCTGGAGCTTCCACAGCGCCGGCCAGGGCGGGCGCCGCGCCTCGACCGCGGCGGATTCGGCAGCTACGGCCTCGACCAGCGCCGCGTCGACGCGCTCGGGTCGCAAGTCGCACAGGCGGACCGGTCCGCCCGCCTCGTCGCGCAGCGTGGTGAAGGTGCGGAACAGCACGTTGTGGCAGAATACGCCGCTGGCGACCGGCTCCAGGCGGCGCTGCGGCTCGGGCGGGGGCTCCAGGCGCAGAACGTACGCCGCGAAGAACCGCCACGGGCACTGCCCGTAGGTGTTGAGCTGGGCGGCCGAGAAGATCGCCTCGGGCCCGTAGCGGCGCCGCAGCGTCGCGCGGAGGTCCGCCTCGACGATGCGTCCGTCGTAGGCGTCGCAGCATCCGGCGGCTTCGCGGCGATGCAGCGTCCAGACGCCCCGCGCGGCGCGGGCAGGCGTGCGCGGCTCGTGCGCGCCCAGCCAGGCCAGCGCGCCGTTCGCCGCGTCGCAGTTCGTGTCGAAGGCGCCGGCTGCGGCGGCGACGCGCGCGTCCCGTCGGGACGTCAGCGCCTCGGCCGGGGTCAGGAATCGCCCGGGGGCGATCCGTTCGGTTCTCGCTGCGACGGCGGGGGCGTCCAGCCCGCGCCCGGCGTCGTCGCCGACGGGGGCGACGAGCCGATGGAGGAAGCTGCCCGGCGCGCCCGCCCGTCCGCCGGCGTCGGAGTCCATGTAGGTCAGCGTCAACGTCCTCTCGGTGCGGGAGACGGCGAGGTAGAACAGCAGCATCTCGCGCGCGTTGAGGTCGCGCCGGCTGTCCAGCGCCACCCCGCGCGCCGCCCACGCCTCTCGCTGGGCCTCGCTGAGCAGCGCGCTGTCGTTGAAGCCGCGCGGGAACTGCCCCTCCCCAACCCCGAGCAGAAACACGTGCGCGTACCGCAGCGGGCGGGCGTCCAGCACGTCCAGCACGTCCACCAGCGCCTCGCGACGCGGCGGCGGGCTCGTCACCGGCGCCAGCGCCTCGGCCAGTGCCGCCGGGTCCGTCGCGTCGTCCGCCTCGTCCAATGCCGATTCCAGCGCCGCCAGGGCGCGGAGGTCGCGCGCCGCCAGCTCGGGCGTCGGCTGGGCCTCGGCCGCGCGGTGCAGCGCCAGTGCCTCGACGACCGCGCCGAGCCCGTCGCGGCGCGAGCGCTCGGCGATGTCGAACATCGCATCGAGCATCGCCGCAGCGGCGCGGAGCGCGTCGGCGTCGTGACAGGGCGCGGCGTTCGGCGCGTCGGCGTCCGCCTCGTCGTCGGCGTCCTCAGCGCGGTGGTCGGCGCGGAGCGCGAGCCGCTCGGCCGCGGCCGCGTATGCCTCGCGCCCCTGGAGCACGTTGGCCTGGCGGATCATGGTCTGGGCGACCGCCACCGTCGCGCCGTCGAACGCGCCCACCGCCGAAGGGCGGAAATAGCTGGACGAGATCGTCCGCAGCACCTCGTCGCTGGCGAACGCCTGCGCGGCGGATCCTGCCGGGAGGGTCGCGACATCCAGGGCGAAGCGGACGATGGGCTCGCTCGCCAGTGCGCGCGGCGCCGCGGCGACGGGGATGTCGCACTCGCCGAAGATTCGCTCGATCGGCTCGCGATAGGTCGTCAGGTCGCGGGCGAGCACGGCGATCCGCCCCGGACCCGCGCCGTCGGTCAGCAGGCGCTTGATCCGCGTGGCGACGCCGGCGACCTCGGCGTCGGCGCCGGCCGCGGAGATGATGCCGAACCCGTCCGGCGGCGGACAGCTCGGCGCGTCGAACTGAAAGACCCGGTCCCACAGGGTACGCAGCGGCGGCGGGGCGGCCGGCGCCGTCTCCACGGGCGCCGTCAGGGCGATCTCGCGGAGATCCTCGCCGAACTCCCGCCGCAGCGCATCGAGCGTTCGCCCGGTCCAATACCACAGGCGCGGGCGGCCGTCCTCGTCGTAGGGCAGCGTCACCAGCACGCATCGCAGGCGGGGCGCCAGCAGCGCGAGAATGGCGAGCTGCGTCGGTGTGAAGTCGGTGAACCCGTCGACGGCGACGGCCTCGACGCCGTCCAGCGCCGCCAGCCCCCGCCGGTCGGCGAGTCGGTCCCGCGCCTGCCACATCTGCCCCTCGAGGTCGTAGACGCCGTCGGCGCGCATGGTCTGCTGGTAGCGGCGGTAGACGGCGGCGAGGTCAAGCCCCTTTGCGTCGGCACGTCCGACCGCGCCGGCGAGATCGTCCGGCTCGACGGCGGCGCGCTTCAACTCGGCGATAGAGCGGTCCAGCGACGCGATCAACCCCGGCGTGTCGGCCGAGGCGCCCAGGGCCGCCAGCCCGTCCGTTGCGGCGAGCTCGTCCACGATCCGCCGCAGCAGGCGCCGCCGCGCGAACGGAGACAGCAGCCGCGCCGGGTCGTCCGCGGCGGCCAGAATGCGTCCGGCCAGCCCCGCGAACGTCAGCACGCCCGGAGAGGCCACGGCGCCGCCCGGCGCCTCGGCGACCAGCCGCCGCCGCAGGCGCCGCGCAGCCGCGGCGTTCGGTACGATCAGCAGGCACGCGGCGCCGGTGGGTCGGGCGAAATGCGTGTACAGGTCGACGGCGGCGGCGGTCTTTCCGCACGCGGCCGGGCCGCGAAGCACCACCGCCGGGGCGCCGTCTGCGAGAATCCGTTCGCGGAGCGTTGCGGGACCCATCCGGGGCATTGTCTCACCGGGCGGCGCCGGCGACAAGCGCCCCGTCCGCTCGGCGCTACTCGCCGAGCGTCATGTCGGCGACCTCGAAGTAGCCCAGCGTGGTCGCGACGTTGATGAAGCTCTGGGGGTCGGCGTCGCTTCCGGCGGACAGGGCGATCCGCGCCGCGCCGTAGCCCTCCGGAATCGCCGCGTCCAGACCGACCCACGTTGCGCCCACGTAGGCGCGGCACCAGGCGTGGGGGACAAGAACGTGCTCGCGCCCCGCGTACCGCGGCGCGTAGGCGAGCCCCGAGACCATCTCGGCCGGAATGCCCGCGGCGCGGCACATCGCGGCCGTGAGCACGGCGTGCTCGGTGCAGTCGCCCGTTTTGGCGTCGGCGACCTCGGCGGCCGAGGCGTATCCGACCGACAGGTTCTTGTCGGCGATGTGCTCGCGGACGAACGCCTCGATGCGGCGCGCCGCGGTGGCGGCGTCGTCGGCGTCTCCGACGGCCTCGCGCGCCAGGGCGACGACCGTCTCGTCGTCCGACTCGACGTACTGCGATGGGCGCAGCGCCGCGCGGGCGCGCTCGTCGTCGCCGACGTACGGCAGCGCCACGTCAGACGGCGCCGCAACCGGGTGAACCGTCACGACCACCGTCCCGTCCTCCTCGCGCCGCACCGTCTGGTCGTCGGTCTCGGGGATCGCCAACTCGTGGTCCCCGACGGGCTTGAGGCGGAACGTCACGGTCGCGGCGTCGCGCGGGTCGCCGTCGGGCTTCGGGCAGGAAGCCATGACACGCTGGAGAAGCTCGGACGGCTCGCCCTCGGCCAGGGCGGCCGCCTTGGGACAGGCCGTGAGCGTGATGCGCGTCCCGAACGCCGGGATCGAGCTCTTGAGCTGGTAGAACTGCTCGTCGACGTATGACGTGCTGGTGATCTTCCCCAGCGGGCTGGCCATCGTGGTCCGTACCTCCCGCAGCAGCACGACCCGCCCGAACAGGTCCGTCTTCTCGCGCTTGCCGATGCGCACCTGCATGTCCATCGCGGAGCTCGAGCCGGCCTCGAACGACTTGGCCTTGTAGCTGGTGCCCGGCTTGGCGCCCTGACGCAGTTGCAGCAGTCGCAGCCCCTCGGACATCAGCGCCCCCTCCGGCCAGGGGGTCGTGCGAGTCCGCTCGGTTTGCCCGATCTTGGTGACGACGGTGATTTGCCCGTCCTCGACGGTTCCGCGGACGGTCTTGGCCGTCCCGCCCAGATCGGTCTCGTAGCGATACGCCAGCGGCTCGCCCTCGAGCGTCTCGATATGTGTGTTCGTCGTGCGGATCGTCAGCGGCCGCCTCCCTCGCGCGAGGCAGAAGCTCATCTTCATCGTCGTCAAGACTCGCCCGTCCTCCACGCGACGGGTGTAGCGTGCGTGCCCGGCCTTCCGGCCCCCCGTCGACAACGCGTACCAGATGGTTTTCTCTTCGGTTTCGCCGGCGCCGAGCGCGGTCGCCGCCAGCGCGAGCGTCGTCGCCAGCGTCATCCAACACGTGCGCGTCCCTGGCTTGCGGATCATTGCCTGTGCTCCTGCCGTGCGGTTCGTCCGGCGACTCCCGCGTGCGTGCGGGCCCGAGACGCATGACGCCGGGCGCGGACACCATTGTCCGTTTGCGGGCCGGTGCATACAAGCCCCGGTCCGGACCCGAATGGTCGGGCCGGTGTCCGCGGAGGCGGGCCGGCGATGCCGCCAGCCCGCAGGCGGCCTTGTTGTCGGTGCAGGCGCGGCTTTGCTACCATTCGGGGATGCAGCACCAACGCGCCACGTCCGTCGCCCTGATCTGCCTGGGCTGTGCCAAGAACCTCGTCGACGGCGAGCGGATGCTGGCGACGCTGGCGCGGGGCGGCTGCGCCGTCGGCGCGCCGGTCGAGGATGCCGACGTCATCGTCGTCAACACGTGCGGGTTCATCGGACCGGCCCGCGACGAGTCGCTGTCGGCGATCCGCGAGGCGCTGGGGCGGAAGGATGCCGGGCGAACCGAGCGCGTCGTGGTCGCCGGATGCCTGGTCAACCGCGACCGCGACGCGCTGTGGGCCGAGGCGCCGGGCATCGATGCCATCGTCGGCGTGGACGACCGCGAGGAAATCCTGCGCGCCGTGACCGCCGCTGCGCCCGCGACGCTGCTGTCGCCGTGCGACGGGCGAATCCACAGCGACGCGGGACGGTTCCGCCTGACGCCGCGGCACACGGCCTACCTGCGCATCGCCGAGGGCTGCTCGCAACGATGCACCTTCTGCACGATACCGGCCATTCGAGGCCCGTTCCGCTCCAAGCCGCCGCGGGAGGTGCTCGCCGAGGCCGAGGAGCTCGTCGCCGACGGCGCCGTCGAGCTGAACCTCATCGCCCAGGACACGACGGGCTACGGGCGGGACCTGGCCGGCGGCTGGACGCTTGACCGCCTGCTCCGCGCGCTGGACGACGTGGACGGCGTCGCGTGGATCCGCCTGCACTACGCGCACCCGCGCGGGTTCGACGCGGACGCGATCGACGCCATGACCGACTGCGCCCACGTGGTGCCGTACGTGGATCTGCCGCTTCAGCACATCAACGACGACGTGCTGCGCCGCATGGGCCGGCGCGTCAGGCGGGACGAGATCGAGACGCTCCTGGACCGCCTGGACCGCTGCCTGGACGCCCCGGCGGTCCGCACCACGTTCATCGCGGGTTTCCCCGGGGAGACCGAGGCGCAGTTCGCCGAGCTGCTGGACTTCGCCCGCCAGCGGCGCTTCGACGAGGTGGGGGTGTTCGAGTTCTTCGCCGAGCGGGGCACCGCCGCCGGCGGCATGGACGGGCAGCTCGATGCGGACGTGATCAGCGCACGTGCGGCCGCGCTGATCGAGGCGGTCGACGGCATCGCACGCCAGAACGCGGTCGGGCGCGTCGGGCAGCGGCTTGGCGTGCTGGTCGACGGGCGCGCCGAGGGCGGCGGCGTGTTCGGGCGCCACGCCCGTCAGGCGCCGGAGGTGGACTCGGTGTGCCTGCTGGACGCGGACGTGCCCCCGGGGACGTTCCTCGATGCGGAGGTCACCGGGACCGACGGGGCGAACCTGCTCTGCCGCGTCGCGTCCTGAGGCGGCAAGCGCCGCAGCGGACTGCGACGAACCCGCTGCCGGCGCTCGGGCCCGTCGTGGCGCCGAAGGAAAGCATCGACAATCCCGCCGGTGAGGGGCACAATGCGGGCGTGAACTGGAAGCTGCCCAACCAACTGACCGTCGGGCGGATCGCCCTGGCGGTGGTGTTCTTCGTGCTGCTGGGCCTGTACCGCCCGGGAAGCGACGCCGGTTCGGCGCTGCTCAACGCCGCATTCGTCCTCTACATCGTCGCCGGCGCCACGGACGTGCTGGACGGGTGGCTGGCACGGAAGTTCGGCTGGACCAGCTCCTTCGGGCGGATTGTCGACCCGTTCGTCGACAAGGTCCTCGTCGTCGGCGCCTTCGCCATGCTGGCGGGGCTGAATTTCGCAGCGCACCCGGCCGTGACGGCCGCGTGGCAGCGCCGGCTTCCGAGCTGGCTGACCGGCGGGATGGCCTCGGCCGTACAGGCGTGGATGGTGGTGGCCGTGCTCGGGCGGGAGTTCGTCGTCTCGGCGGTGCGCGGTTACAGCGAGTCTCGCGGCGTGGCCTTCGCGGCCACCTGGGTGGGCAAGTGCAAGATGTTCCTCCAGTCGGTCGCGATCTGCACCGTGCTCTACCAGCTCGCCAACGCGCCCCACGCGCCCTGGGCCGTCTACACCAAGCTCGCCACCGTCTGGGCCGCCGTCGTCGTCACCGTCATCAGCGGCGTGGTCTACGTCGGGCGGGCGCGCCGCTTGCTCGTCGGCGATGCCTGAGGCGCCCCCTGCCGCCTACGACACCATGAACGCACTGCGGAAACTCGTCGCCGCGGGGCTGGGCACCGGGTACCTGCCCGTTGCGCCGGGCACGTGGGGCTCGGCCGCGGTAGTGGGGGCCTACCTGCTGGCGCTGTGGGCCTCCGACGGCAGCCAGCTCGTCGCCTCGCTGACGATGGTCGCCGTGCTGCTTCTGGCCGCGGCCGCGTGCGTGGCTCTGGGCCCGTTCGCCGAGCGGGCCTGGGGCGCCAAGGACCCGTCGCGCTGCACGTTGGACGAGTGGGCGGGCCAGGCGCTGGCGCTGATCTGGCTTCCGCTGGGCGGCGGCTGGTCGGGCTGGGTGATCGCCGCGGCCGCCGGGTTCGTCACGTTCCGCGTGTTCGACATCGTCAAGCCCGCGCCCGCGCGCGGGTTCGAGAAGCTCCCGCACGGATGGGGCGTCCTGTGCGACGACCTGGTCAGCGGCGTGTACGCGAATGCGACCAGCCGGATCGCGGTTTTGTGTGCCCTCGGGGAGCTGTGGTGATCATGGCCTGCCGCCGTTATGAAACGGGCGCCTCGGCCGGGTTGGAGGGGAACTGGATGCGGAAGAACCGCGCGTACTGTCCGCCGCGGGCAAGCAGCTCGTCGTGCGTGCCGTGCTCGACGATCCGCCCGCGGTCGATGAAGAAGATTTGATCGGCGCGGAAGATCGTGCTCAGCCGGTGGGCGATCGCGAACGTCGTCCGCCCATGGCGCAAGTTCTCCATGGCCCGCTGGATCAGCAGCTCCGTCTCCGGGTCCACCGACGACGTCGCCTCGTCCAGAAGCAGTATCCGCGGGTTCTTCAGCAGCGCCCGCGCGATCGACAGACGCTGGCGCTGCCCCTCCGAGAGCTTCACGCCCCGCTTGCCGATCGTCGTGTCGTACCCGTCGGACATCTGCTCGATGACCGGCGCGGCGTTGGCGGCGCGGGCGACCTCCTCGATCTGCTCCCGCGTCGCGTCGGGCCGGCCGTAGCCGATGTTCTCCGCCACCGTCCCGGAAAACAGGAAGTCGTCCTGCATCACCATGGCGATGTGCGACCGCAGCGACCGCATGGTGACCTGGCGGACGTCGTTTCCGTCGACGAGGACCCGTCCGGCGAACGGCTCATAGAAGCGGGGGATCAGGCGGGTGACCGTGGTCTTGCCGGCGCCGCTGGGCCCGACGAGGGCGACCATCTGTCCGGGGGCGGCGACGAAGCTGACCCCGGCGAGGATGACCTCCTCGTCGTAGCGGAAGCGGACGTCCTCGAACTCCACGCGCCCCTCGCAGGCGGTCAGCTTGATCGCGCCGGGTGCGTCGCGGATGTCCGGCTCGATGTCCATGTAGTCCCAGAACCGCTCCAGCGAGGCGAAGAACCGCCCGGCGTGCTCCATCATCATCACCAG
>JBMCUM010000035.1:0-12298 GCA_048622595.1 Planctomycetota bacterium
GTCGCATCGGACGGTAGGATGCACCCCGGCGGCCCCCTCGTGGGGCCGCCGGTTTCATATTCGCTGCCCGCCGCGTGCCGTGGTTCGCGCAGCGCCGTCAGGCGCGAAGCAACGACGTCCGGGGCTTTTGCCCGCCAGGGCGGGAAGCTACCGCCTTTTCCGCCGTCAAGAGGTCTTTGCGCTTGACGAATGCTGCGTCATGGGGTAGCCTATATAGAATGGACGCGGGTTCCCCGCCGTCGAATCGGGCGGGTAAGCAACGAGCGCTGCGTGTGAGGGAGGCGGTCCCCCCCGCGCCCGCTTACTGATGCACACCGGACGTGGAGGCGGACGAAATGGACGGCGCCAGGGCAGACAGAAGGACAGGGCGCACGGGGCGACGCGCGGTGCCGCGGGCGGTGGCAGCGGTGTTCGGTTTGCTGCTGGCGGCGTTGGCGCCCGCGGGCGCACGGGGTGAACCGCAGCATCTCGGGCTGCACTTCCTGGATGAGAGTCTCGACGTAGAGGCGCTGGCTTACTCCACGTGGAACGGGTTTGAGTGGGAGAGCGACCCGACGTACCATCCCGTGGAGCTGACCGGCGCGGACCGGCAGTTCGTCCAGGACGGGGGCTTCGCCGGCTGGGCCGAGCCGGACGCCCGCGCGGCGATCACCTGGGAGGTGGAACGGCTGTTCCGCGAGGTGGACACGGGCGACGCGAACATGACGCTCCGGGTGGCTGTCTACGCCGGGCCCGTGCCGGTGGACATGCCCGGGCGGCGACTGAACGCCGTAATCGGGCACAACGAGACCGCTCGTTCAACCGCGCTGGGGAAGATCCCCGCCCCAATCGACGGTCCGCACTATCTCGACCGCACGAACTGGCCGGACGATTCGTACACGGCCGCCGTGCTTCCGGTGAACATTGACGGCCTGAGCGGCCTGGAGTTCCCCACGGCGACCGCGGCGATAAACGCCGTGGGCGGGACGGCGGCCCACGAGTTGGGGCACCTGTACGATCTGGGGCACGTCGATGCCGGCGATAGCCCGCCGTATCCCGTCATGGCGACCTCCGGCAGGGGGCTGGACAACGAGGACCGGGCCGAGCCCCGAAGGTTCATCGACGCTCATGCCGCCGCGCTGGTCGACGCGATCGGCACGGTCAACCGCGCCGATTTCAACATGGACGGGAATGTGAACATCGTCCAGCCCGGCGGCGGCCAGAGCGACCTGAACATCCTGCTCAGCCATGTCGGCATGACGCAGACGGCGTTGATGCGGCACGGTGACGCCGATAACGATCAGGACGTGGACATCGTCGAGTTCGGCGGCGACGGCGTCAGCGACTTCAACATCCTGATCAGCAACGTCACTGCAGCCGCGGACTTCGGCGACGACGCGGCCGGGGCGGGCGACGTCGAGCTGGTCTACGACTACAAGACCGGCGAGGTCTACCTCGAGAACGCCGGCGGGTTCGAGTACGTCGCGTTCGGTTCGCCCGGGAACGTTCTGCCCGGCGGCGAGGACGCCGACGGTCTGAACGGCGCCATGGCGATGTACAAGGACAGCGACCAGGTCCTTTACGGCGGCGTCGCCGGCAACACGACCGAGGACAGCGTCGGTCTGATGCTGGTCACGGACCTGGAGGCGGCGGACATCGGCGTGTTCGGTCAGAACTCGGGTCAGGATGCGGTCGACGGTGTCGTGACCGTCATCCCCGAGCCGGCGACGATGTCGCTTCTGGCTCTGGGCGGTGTTGCGGCCCTGATCCGTCGCAAGCGTCGTTAAGCTGATGTGACTGACGTATCCGTCGCATCAGACGGTGGATGCACCCCGGCGGCCCCCTCGTGGGGCCGCCGGTTTTATCGGTGTGTCCGGCGGTTGGGCCGGTTCGGCCGGAAGGGCCGGGCGGGGGTCGTCAGCCGTCGGCTTGAGCCGCCGGAATACGCGGCCGTTCGACGCCCGCCGCGAAGGGGCGGGTGGTTGTCCGACCATGAACCCTGCGGGCGGTGCTGTTCGCGACACGCGCGGGCGGGCGCGCCGGCGCTGTTACGCCCAGCGGATCAGGCCCAGCTCGCGGGGGTTGGGCAGCAAGTCGTGTCGTGGAAGGACGCGGACGGTGTACCCGCCCTGTCCGCTGCGGCGGCAGGGCATGGCGACCTCGTAGCGGACCTGCCCGTCGGACGAGTCGATCTGCTCCATCGTCAGCGTCTCGCCGTCGGCGAGCTGTCCCGTCTCGTCGAGGGGCCCGTGGTACAGCTCCACCCGCACGTCCCGTGGCGACAACTCGCCGAGATTCACCGTCGCCTCGACGCGCACGTCCTCGCCGACGCGCGCGGGCCGGGCTTCGGTGTCCATGTCGTCGCGGACCCCCTCGATGCGGATGTTGCGGAACTGCTCGCGCAGCTTGCTCTTCCAGGTGCTGAATCGGCGTGCCCGGTCCAGCTCGTCGGCCGTCATCTCGTCCCAGCGCGCCGCGGCGGGGGAATAGAACCGCTCGGCGTACTGGCGGACCATGCGGTTGGTGTTGAACATGGGCGCGAGGCAGGACATGGCGGCCTTCATCTTGGCGATCCACCCGCGGGGCAGGTTGTCGGGTCCGCGGTCGTAGAACAGGGGGACGACCTCCTTCTCGAGGAGGTTGTACAGCGCCTGGGACTCGACGGTGTTCTGGTACTCCAGGTCGTCGTAGCTCTCGCCGGCGCCGATGGCCCACCCGACGTTGGGGTGGTAGCCCTCGGTCCACCACCCGTCGAGGATGGAGACGTTCAATCCGCCGTTGGCGGCGACCTTCATCCCGCTGGTCCCCGACGCCTCCATGGGGCGCAGCGGCGTGTTCAGCCACACGTCCACGCCCTGGACCAGGTAGCGGGCGATGTTGATGTCGTAGTCCTCCAGGAACACCAGCGACCGGCGGAAGGGCTCCTGGCGGGCGAAGTGGACGATCTGGCGGATGAGGTCCTTGCCCGGGTTGTCCCGCGGGTGGCCCTTTCCGGCAAAGATGACCTGCACCCGCGCGCCCGGGTTGTTCACAAGGGCGGCAAGGCGGTCGATGTCCTGCAGGATCAGGTTCGCCCGCTTGTACGTGGCGAACCGCCGGGCGAAACCGATGGTCAGCGCCTCGGGGTCGAGGATCTCCTCGGCCGCGGCGAGCTCCGAGGAGCTGCCGCCGCGCTTGGTCAACTGTTTACCGACGTGGCGGCGCGCGAAGGCGACGAGGCGCTCGCGGCGCCGGGCGTGGGTGCGCCACAGCTCGGTGTCTGGAATGTGCTCGACGGCCTTCCAGACGTTCATGTCGGCCGGCTTCTCGTGCCAGCCGGGACCGAGGTACCGGTCGTACAGCTCGGCCATGTCGTGGCTGATCCAGCTCGGCGTGTGGATGCCATTGGTGATGTGCCCGATGGGTACCTCGTCGGGGGGGATGCCGGGCCAGACGCCGGCCCAGAGCTTCCTGCTGACGTGTCCGTGCAGTTCGCTTACGCCGTTTCGGAAGCTGCTGAGGCGCATCGCCAGGACGGTGAGGTTCATCGGCTCGTCCTGGTTGTCGGGCTCCTGGCGTCCGAGGCGGAGGAAGCCCTCGCGGTCCAGTCCGAGCTGCTCCGAGTAGTGCGCGAAGTACTTGTCGATCAGCCAGGGCTCGAAGGCGTCGTTTCCGGCCGGGACGGGCGTATGCGTCGTGAACACGTTGCTGGCGACCACGGGCTCCAGCGCCTCGGGGAAGCTGACGCCCTGCTCGACCATGAGCATCCGCGCCCGTTCGAGGGCGAGGAAGACGGAGTGGCCTTCGTTCATGTGGAAGGCCTTGGGATGGATGTTCAGCGCCGCGAGCATGCGAACCCCGCCGATTCCGAGGACGATCTCCTGGCGGATGCGCATCTCCTGGTCGCCGCCGTAGAGCTGTGCGGTGATGTGCCGGTCCTCGGGGGAGTTGTCCGGGACGTTGGTGTCCAGCAGGTACAGCGGGACGCGCCCGACCTGGACGCGCCACACCTGGGCGCAGGTGGACCGTCCGGGCATCTCCACGTGGATGCGGACCGGCTCGCCGTCGCCGTTGCGCACCAGCGCCACGGGCATGTTGGGAAAGTCGTTGCGGGGGAACAGCTCGAGCTGCCAGCCGTCGGCGTTGAGCCGCTGATGGAAGTACCCGAGCTGGTAGAGCAGCCCGACGCCGACCAGCGGCAGATCCAGCTCCGAGGCGCTCTTGAGGTGATCGCCGGCGAGCACGCCCAGCCCGCCCGAGTAGATGGGCACGCACTCGTTGATGCCGTACTCGGCGCAGAAGTAGGCGACCTGCACATCCTCCCCGCCGTCGGCGCCCACGGTCCGCGACCACCACCCGGGCTTGCTCATGTAGTCCCGCAGGGCGGTGTGGACCCGCTGGACGTGGGCGAGAAAGCCCTCGTCGTTGGACACCTCGTCGAGGCGCTGCTGGCTGACCCGCCCGAGCAGGTCGACGGGGTTGTGCTGGCAGGTCTCCCAGCCGTCGGGGTCGAGACGCCGGAACAGCTCCAGCGCGTCGCCCTGCCAGCACCACCACAGGTTGTAGGCGAGCTCCAGCAGGGGCTGGAGCTGGGGCGGAAGCGACGGCTCGATTGTGAACGTTCGCAACGGTCGCATCGCAGGTTCGTCTCGGGCGGCGGTATCCTTGACCGGCACGGCGGCCCCGGGCTGCTGTGCGGCGGCACCCGAGCACATCATCGTAGCGTACGTACTGCGTATCGGCAAAGCGGAGCGTCAAGATTACGGCATTTGGCGCATCCGCCCGGTCGGGACTCGTCCGGCGGGGCGGCGACGACGTATAATAGACCAGAGGAGCCCCCAACGCGCCGATGAATAAGCGGGGGACGGGAGCGCATGATGATGAAGCGAATGGCCCTTACAATCGTAAGCACCGGCGCCGCGGTGGCGTTGCTGGCATCTGGAGCGTCGGGACAGATCGGGCGCGTCAATCGTGGCAACGCTCTGGACGCCAACCCGCTGGTCGGCGGAGGGGGGCGGAACGTGACGCGGCCCGGCGAGCGGCGCATCGACAGTCAACTGTACGTCACGGGGCAGGTTACGGGGCTGGGGCGCTTCCGCGGCGACCTGGGCTACCGTGCGGCCAATGAGCTGCGCCTGGACGTGCCCTCGGCGGGGCTGAGCACGTTCCGTCGCCAGTCGGTGGGGATCGAGAACGTCCTGAGCGGGGCGCCGTACCGGTCGCAGCCTTACTTCGACCCGGTGGACACGACGTTCGAGCTGCACAGCATCGCGCGAGGGGCGGAAACGGGGCGACGGGTGGCCCCGTCCGGCGGGCGCGGCGGCGTGGACGAGCGAATCTACGCCGAGGCGACGCGCGATTACGAGTCCCTGCTGGACCAGACGCCGCGGCGTGGGGATACGCGCCTGGCCGGGCCGTACGCACCCGGCGGCATCCGCCCGGCCGGCGATGAGCCGGGCGCGGCACGCGCGTGGCGCGGCGAGGAGGAGCAGGACGACGAGGACGTCCCGCCCGACGGGGCGGTGGGTCTGCGCGACGATCGGGTGGAGACGCGCGTGGAGGGCATCGTCGAGCCGCGCGCCACCGAGGGGCGCGAGCTTCCGCCCGAGGCCGGGCAGGCACCCGTCCAGGAGGGTGACGACCTTCCGCCGGAGGCCCGCCCCGGTCGGCGAATGGACGTGGCGCCGAACCAGGAGGTGTACCTGGACATGCTTCGGCGTCAGCGCGAGCTGCGCACCGGTCGCCGCGCCGCCACAGGCGTCCGAGGCGCGGGTGCGGATGAGGCGGCGCGGACGCTGGGCGGCCCGGCGCCGCTGGTGGAGATCCAGGACCGCACGGTAGTGGTCCGTGGGTTGGCGGGGCGGAGCGACGACGCGTTCAACGCGCAGATGGCCGAGGCCGAGCGGCGCCTCCGCCAGGGCGAGTTCTACGCGGCGGCCGAGGCGGCCCAGACGGCCATGGTGATGCGACCGAGCAGCCCGCTTCCGCGCGTGGGCCGCGCGGTGGCGCTTCTCGCGGCCGGCGAGCCGTTCGCCGCCGCCGCCAGTCTGCGCCAGGCGCTGGAGCTGTACCCGCCGCTGATGGAGACGCGGATGGACCTGCAGCGCATGATGGGCGACCGGGTCGAGGTGCTTCGCGACCGCCTGGGCGAGCTGGAGAAGCGCATCGGCGCCGAGGCGGACACCCCGGCGGCGCGGCGGTTCGCGATGCTCAGCGCGTACCTGTATCAATGCCTGGGTCAGACGGAGCAGGCCCGCGCCCGGGCGCAGAGGCTCGCCGAGGCCGACGTGGAGGACAAGCTGCTCCGCGCATTCGCGCGGTACGTGCTGACCGGCGAGCGCCCTGGCGAGGGCGGCGCGACCCCTGCCGGCGGCGCGACCACCCGACCTGCCGACGAGGCGGGGCGCTAGAGCTACGCCGTTCGCTTCAGTCAGCGGGTATGCCGGCGGACAGTCCGGAGGCCTGCACGTTCGCCGGGTCCACGCGTCCGAGGCCGGACTTCAGACCTTCCCGGCGGCCATCTCGTTGAAGCGTCGCAGCATGGCGCGGAGCTGGTTGACGCCCCAGGCGATGTAGGCGCCGCTGTGGGCGGGTCCGCCGCGCCGCTCGGTCCGCAGGCCCTCGTCCACCGCCGTGAGGAACGTGGACAGGTCCGCCTCGCTGAGCGGGGTGGCGTTGCGCCCCCACTCGACCAGGGCGTCGAAGGTGCGTCGGTGGCGCGGGCTCTGCTCGGCCTGGGTGGCGGTCAGAAACGTTCCCGGGCGGAGGCGCACCTGCACGCCCTTCAGCGCCAGGACGATGGGCTCGTAGTTCAGGGTCGGCGAGAGGCGCAGGTAGCGGAACTGCTGGACGTAGCGCCCGGTGGAGTCCGGCGTGCGGATGCGGGGGTGGTCGTCGGCGCCGCCGCGGCTGTGGCGGACGGAGATCTCGGAAAACAGCATCCGCGGCGCTCCGTCGCGCGAGATGATCTCGTCCGTGGTCAGCCGCCCGATCCGGACTCGTCCGTCGTCGTCGCGCCGCGGGTCCCCGGCGAGGGCGAACAGGCACTTCATCGCCGCAAGCGGCAGGATACGGTTGCGGTCCGGGCGGTGCTGGCGCCGCAGTTGAAGCGAGAGGTGCACGCTGTGCGGTGCGATGGCGTAGAACCGGCGCCCCTCGTGGATGAGCTGGTTGAGCACCCACGGGTCGTCCGTCAGCGGCTTGGAGATGTTCTCCTCCAGCGAGAGGTTGCCCAGCGCGATCTCGAAGAACCCCCGCCGCGGGCCCTCCGAGGTCTTGCGGTGGTGGTCGTCGATGTGCCCGCCGAGCTTCCAGGTCAGCGCGTCCAGCCCGAAGTCGCGGAAGTACACGAACCCATCGTACCGGCTGTCGCGCTGCTCGCGTCCCTCGGGGTCTCGGATCACCTCGTGGCCGATGTCGGAGAACTCCAGCTCGGCGCCGAGGCAGATGTACCCGCTGCCCATGTGGCTGCGGATGAAGTTGAGCTCGCGCTTGGCGCGGGCGGAGTCGTACAGGGAGTCGGCGGCGAGGATCGCCCAGCGGACGTAGTCCACCAGGTGGTCGGCGGGGAAGTCCAGCTCGGTCAGGCAGTCGCCGACGAGCAGGTCCAGCAGGGGGGTGTGGGCGTTGAGAAACCGCAACGCCGCCAGGGAGCTGATCGCCCGCTCGTAGTAGTGCCTGCTGAGCCCCAGGTGGTCCAGCTCGTAGCGGAAGTCCCGGTGAATCGCCTCCTCGATCTGGTTGAACATCACCTGGCGGACCACCAGCGCCAGGTAGTTCGGCGCCAGGGCGGCCGCCTCCGCGTCCTCGGCGAGGTGGGCGAAGTCCGGCAGCGGGGCGTCCTTCAGGGCGTGTCGGATGGCGTAGTCGCTGATCCCCCCGGCCTCGAAGTGCCGCCGGACCAGGTCCCGGATTGTCGGTCCGTGCAGCTCTCCGACCGCGCGCCGGGAGATCGTCTCGGTCGTGTGGAGCTGCTCGCGCTGGGTCTCCAGCAGGGCGCGCTCGATCTTGTCGTCCAGAAGCACCTCCTGCTTCAGCGGGTCGCTGAAGGCGTGCCCGAAGGCGTGCTCGAGCTGCTTGGGATTGGCAACGAACGCCACCGCCCGGACCGGTCCGTCCTGGGTCTGGACCTGCAGCGTCCGCTTGGAGTAGTTCTTGCCCTCGTATTCCCGAAGTGCCGACATCAACTCGCCCGGAAGCGGGCCCACGACATAGCCCCGGATGCGCCCGTGCGGGTCCGGGACCGCGTACTGGTAGGTGTTGTCGGGGCTGACCTTCTTGTATCCGTCGAGCACGGCCCGGCGGGCCTGGAAGGTCTCCTCTGCGTCGGCCTCGGCGGGGTGGCGCACCAGCCAGCGCCCCAGCACGGCGCGGAACACCTCCGGGCGCATCAGCGTACCGTAGATGAACAGGTAGAACGGGTTGGACCGAGTGGACTTGTCCATCGGAAGCGCGCCGGCGGCATTGTAGCATATCGCGCCGGAGGCAGGCAGGCGGTACAATGCGCCCATGCCCCGGCGCAACCGCGCAGAACCGATGCCCGTCAAGCACTGGTCGGCGGCGGGCATCCTGTTGAGCTACTGGTGCAACGCACGCTGCGCGTCCTGCTACGCCAACTGCGGACCGGACCGGACCTGCTGGATCGACCCGGACCTGGCGCTGGCCGCGTGGGACGGGCTGATCGCCGCATCCCCTCACGGCTGCCGGGTGCACCTGACCGGTGGCGAGCCGTTCGGCAACTGGCCGCTGCTGATCGACATCGCCCGGCGGGCGCACGCCGCGGGCCTGTGCCCGCTGGAGAAGGTCGAGACCAACGCCTCCTGGGCGAGCGACGACGCCCTGGTCCGTCGCAGGATCGAGGCGCTGGACGCCGCGGGCATGCGGAAACTGTCGATCTCCGTCGACCCGTACCACCAGCAGTTCGTGCCCATCGCCCTACCCCGCCGCGCCGCCCGCCTCGCCGAGCAGGTCCTCGGGCCCCGGCGCGTGCAGGTCCGCTGGCGCGACTGGCTGCGCGACGGGTTCGACACGGCGGATTTGGCGCCGGACGAGCGGGGACGGGTCTTCGCCGCCTACGCACGCCGCCGGCGCGATCGTCTGAACGGCCGGGCCGCCGAGATGCTGTCGGACTACTTGCCGGGAAAGTCGCCGGAGGATCTGGCCGATGAAACCTGCCGGGAGCCGCTGCTCCGCAGCCGCCACGTGCACGTGGACCCGGCGGGCTGGGTCAGTCCGGGCGTCTGCGCGGGCATCGTCGTCGGGCGGATCGGGCCCGAGACCCCGGGACAGATCTGGCGGCGCCTGGACGAGGACCACCGGCGACGTCCCGTCGTCGCGACGCTGGCGCGCGGCGGGCCGGTCGCGCTGCTGGACGAGGCGCGCTGCGCGGGCTTCCGCCCGTCCGACCGCTACGCGAGCAAGTGCGGGCTCTGCTGGGACGTTCGGGCGTTCTGGGCGCGGCGGGGCGGATACGTCGGGCATGTGGGTCCGGCGGGCCTGTACCGCGCAGCCGGCGCGGAAGCGGCGGCGTCGGCGCCCGGACGGGACTAGAATGGTGCAAGCGCCGCTGCCGGCGCGACGGGCTTGACGATGACGCAAGGCGGGACTATGGTTTCCGCACGCTCGCGACTGCACAGATCACCGCCCGCGGTCCGGCGGGCCCTCCCTGAGGCCGATGATGAGCGCGCAGGACGCCGGTAAGACGACAGATTCGCTGGACACGGAGCTCGGTCGCCTGGTGGTCGAGCGGAACCTGGCGACACGGGAGGAGGTCGACCAGGCCGCCGCGCGATGCCGCGAAGACGCCTCCCATCGCACGCTGTCCGGCGCGCTGGTCGAGCAGGGCTCGGTGACGCAGCGGCAGATCGAGCGGCTGAAGGAGACGATCGCCGCGTCGCGCTCGCAGCAGATCCCGGGCTACCAGATCCTCTCGAAGCTCGGCGCCGGCGCCATGGCGACGGTCTTCAAGGCGCGCCAGGTCAGCTTGGACCGCATCGTGGCGATCAAGGTCCTTCCGCGAAAGCTCTCGGAGAACCCCGATTACGTCGAGCGCTTCTATCGCGAGGGACAGGCCGCCGCCAAGCTCAACCATCCGAACATCGTTCAGGCGATCGACGTCGGCGAGGCCGGCGGGTACCACTACTTCGTCATGGAGTACGTCGAGGGGCACACGCTTCACGACGAGCTGGTCGGCGGGAAGGTCTTTTCCGAGCCCGAGGCGCTGCGGATCATCGTCCAGATCGCTCGCGCCCTGGAGCACGCCCACGGGCAGGGACTTATCCACCGCGACGTGAAGCCCAAGAACATCATGATCACCCCCGAGGGCGTGGCGAAGCTGGCCGACATGGGCCTTGCCCGCGCCGCCGCCGACGTCCGCGCCGCCGAGGCCGAAGCCGGCCGCGCCTACGGAACCCCGTACTACATCAGCCCCGAGCAGGTCCGCGGAGAGGTGGACATCGACTTCCGCGCCGACATCTACGCCCTCGGCGCCACCCTGTACCACGTGGTCACCGGACAGGTTCCGTTCCAGGCGCCGACCCCGGCGGCCGTCATGCACAAGCACCTCCAGGATCCCCTGACCCCGCCGGACCACGTCCGTCCCGAGCTGTCCGCGGGTCTGGGGGAGGTGGTCGAGGTGATGATGGCCAAGGACCGGCGGCGCCGATACGCCTCGACGAGCGACCTGCTGGTGGACCTGGAGGCCATCCAGGGCGGCGAGCCGCCGCTGCAGGCCCGTAAGCAGATCGACAGCAAGGTGCTCAGCGGGCTCGCCGTCGGCGTCGAGGCCGACACCGAACAGCCCCCCGCCCCGGAGACCCTTCCGGACCGGTCCGCGCTGGTGGCGCTGTGGGTGGTCCTGGGAGTCAGCGTTCTGCTGAACCTGGTTTTGCTGGTGCTGCTGGTGACGTAGCGGCGCGGCGGAACAGGGCGTTGCCCGGCGTGGCGCGAGGCGATAGGATGCCGCAGGCCCCGAGGCCGGTGGAAGGAGACGAGCGAAGATGCGGCAACAGGAACCGCGATTGAACGTGTCGGTCGAGGACGGCGTGACGGTGGTGCGCTTCACGGACGAGAAGATCCTCGACGAAATGAGCATTTCGGAGATCGGCCAGCAACTCAACGCCCTGTGCGCCGAGGCGGACCGCCCGCGGATCGTGCTGGACTTCACGGGCGTGTCCCACATGTCCTCCAGCGCGCTGGGCATGCTGATCACCCTGCACAAGCACGTGCGGGAGAAGAACGGTCATCTCCGTATGGCCAACATCCACCCGACGATCTACGAGGTGTTCGTCATCACGCGCCTCAACGAGATCTTCCAGGTTCATCCCACCGTCAGCGAGGCAGTGGAGACGATGGACTGAAACGCCCCGCCCGGCGGTGTAGGCGAGGCGGCTTGACCCGAGAGACGAGGGATACATTGGCCGAAAAGATGGTGATACGTTCCGATCTATCCGACGTCCGCCACGCCCAGCGGGAGGTGCTTCGCGAGGTGGCCAGGCGGGGGTACGGCGAGTCGGCGTGCTTTGCCATTCGCCTCGCCGTGGAGGAAGCGCTGAACAACGCCGTCAAGCACGGAAACGGCTTGGACCCCAACAAGTGCGTAACCGTATGCTACGATGTGGACGACACCGCGGCCGAGGTGACCGTCGCCGATCAGGGCGCGGGATTCGACCCGGAGGACATACCGGACCCCACGGCCGACGAGAACCTGGAAAAGCCGTGCGGGCGGGGCATCATGCTGATGCGGGCGTACATGGACGAGGTGCACTTCAACGAGGCGGGCAACCAGGTCCGCATGGTCAAGGTCAAGGAATAGGGGACGAACCGATGATACCCGACGACGAGGAGCCGCTGGGACTGGAAGTCGAGCGCCACGGCGACGGCGCGCTGGTGCGCGTGCGCGGCTCGGTGGGGCTGCCCGAGGCCGCTGAGCTGCGCAACCGTCTGTGCGAGCTGAGCTCGCAGCAGTGCCACCCCGTCGTGCTCGACGTGGAGGGGATGTATTTCATCGCGTCGGCGGGTCTGGGTGCGTTGGTCGAGGCCCACCTGAAGATGCGCCATCACCACGGGCAGATCCGCCTGCTCAAGCCCCGGCCCAGCATCCGCAGGTTGTTCGAGACCACCCGCCTGACGAAGCTGTTTCCCATGTACGAGGACGCGTCGGAGGCGCTTACGAGGTAGACCCCCCGGCCTGGACGGCGGTGATCGCGGTGATCAGCACCACGTCCTCGGCGCTGCACCCGCGCGACAGGTCGTTGACGGGGCGGGACAAGCCCAGAAGCAGAGGTCCCAGCGCGGTGGCCATGCCCAGCCGCTCGATCAGCTTGTACCCGATGTTCCCGCA
>JBMCUM010000036.1:0-11767 GCA_048622595.1 Planctomycetota bacterium
CTTCTGGCCGGTGCGGGCACCGCGCCGGTCACGATCCGCGCCAGCTCGCCCGTCCGCTCGATGCGTCCGTCGCGCCGGGCCCGCACGATCGCCCGCGCGATCCGCCGGCTGTAGCGCTCCTCGCCGCAGCGGTAGATCACGTCGGCCAGATCCCGCTCGCTCAGCCGGTTGACCAGTTCCGCGGCCGCCGTCTCGCCGCGCCGGTCCAGCCGCATGTCCAGCGGGCCGTCGACCGAGAAGCTCAATCCGCGCGACGGGTCGTCGAGCTGGCTCGACGCGACGCCCAAGTCGGCCAGCAGCACGTCGGCCACCCGCTCGCCCGCCTCATCGAGCACCTCGGCGACGTCGGCGAAGTTCGCCGCGAACAGTCGCACGCGCCGGCCGAAACGCTCCAGCCGCTCGCGGGCGGCGGCGAGGTTGCCCTCGTCGAGGTCGATACCGATCAGGCGTACGTCCGTTCCGCCCGCATCGAGCAGCGCCTCGGCGTGCCCGCCGACGCCCACCGTGCAGTCGACGATGAGCTCCCCGCTTTGCGGGCGAAGCATGTCGACGACCTCCGCCCGCAGCACGGGGTTATGGGCAGCGAAGCGGTCCATCGCGTCGCTGCCCGCGACTACACGGTGGCGGCCCGGCGATCCATCGCGGCCGCTGCGTACTCGGACAGTTCGATCCCGGTGTACTCGCCTCCCAGCTCCCGGACGCGCGCCAGTCTCGCCGCCAGTTCCTGCAGGCGCTGCCGGTGCCTGTGTTCCAGTTTCCCGGGCGTGGCGAGACCGTTCCGCACTTCCGCCAGAGACGCGCGCGGGCATCCGTGCCGCGAGCGCGCCCCGGACAAGGGCGACTGAGAGGCGAGCATGATCGAGTCCTTTCTCACCGAGTCGATTCCTTTCCGCCGGCGGAGCCCGTCTCCGCCCAGCGGGATGATTCCGATATGGGTTCCGCGGCGAGCCGGTCCGCCGCGTCGTAAAGCATCTCCCCGTACGTCTCCAGACCCGCCTCGGCGCGGGCGTTCCATTGTTCTGCCGGCCATATCTCGATGTGATCCCGCATCCCCACGAGCATCACGTGCTCGGCGATGTCGGCGCGGCTGACCGACCGCTCCGGAAGGACGATCCGTCCCTGACTGTCCGGCTTGACCAGCCGCGCCATGGCGAACAGCAGGTCGATCTTCCTCTGCTCACGACTGGGCAACGGCGACCGTCGCATCGTCGCCATCAGCCGTCGGTAGTACACGTCCGGATACAGCCACAGGTGTCGCTCCGGTCCAAGGATCAGGATGAAGTTCTGTCCGTCCTCGTCGGCGTCGATCGACTCGCGAAGCCCGGCGGTGATCGCCAGTCGGCGCTTGCTGTCGATCGTCTGCTCGAACTCTCCGACAAAGAACGCCATGACCTGACCTCAGCTCCCACCATACGGGATTGGCAGGGAAGCTACACCACTTTCAGGGACGCCCGCAAGAAAAAAAATCCGCTTCGATCCGATTTCTTCGCCGCCGAAGCGCCCATACAAACGACGAACCGGTCAGCATCTCGCACTCGGACCCTCGCCGCGGTGCGACATCTTGGGGGCGGGTGCCCCGCAAAAATTTTCTCGTCGCGCTCGCTCAGATCCTCGGCGCATCACGTCACTCCGCGTACAGACTGATCCATCTTCTCACCATCGGCTAGGCCCGCAGCGCGGGATGAGCGAAAAAGCGTCCGATATGTCGCTGCACGTTCGCGCCGCGAATCCCGGCGGGGCAAACGCGCCCCTGCGCGCCGGCGAGCAACGACCTCGAACGGCCTAGCCCTTCCGCCGCAGAGGCGCCCCACAGCGGTCTTACCCGCCTCGGGCGCGCCGAGCGGTCTTACGCGAACTCCTGCGGGTGGCGCCGCTTGAGTTCCTCGATGGCGTACTGGCGCCCGGTCTGCTTGAGGTACTCGCAGTAGGCCGCCAGACGCCCCCGCGCGTGCTCGGGACCGCCCTCGGCCATCACCGTTTGCAGCGGGTCCGTCGTGTACCCGTCGAGCTGCGATCCCATCATGTCGTCATGCCAGTCCGTCAGCTTGGCGACGGCCTCGCGGCAGACGTCCTGGCGGCGCTCGGCGAGGTCGACCTGCTCGTGGGGGTCGTCGTCGACGTTGAACAGCATTTCGCGCTGAAACAGGTGGTACCCGTCGTGGTAGGTCCGCATGTACATCCAGGGTCCGAAGCGCACGCCGCGCTGGCAGACGTGGCAGCCCTGGCTGAGAACGAGGTGGTCGCGTCCGGCGTCGGCGCCCGTCAGCAGGGCCTGGGCGTAGCTCTGACCGTCCCAGCTCGCCGGGGCGTCGATGCCCCACAGGTCGCACAGCGTCGGGCCCAGGTCGAGCTGGTAGTGCAGGCCCGTATCGACGTGCCCGGCCTGGGCGCCGCACCAGCGGACGATCATCGGGATGCGGCAGGTGATCGCGTCGGCGGTGGCGTGCTCGGAGTAGATGCCCAGCTCGCCGAGGTTCTCGCCGTGGTCTGAGGTGACGATGATCGCCAGGTCGTCCATCACGCCCTGCTGCGCCAACGCGTCCAGCAGGCGCCCGATGTGCCGGTCCATGTAGGCGACGCCGCAGTCGTACCCGTCGATCAGCCGCCGCAGGTCGGCCATGTCCCGCACCTCTCCGGGCTGGCGCGGGTGCTGCGGGTTCGTGCGGTTGTCGTACATACTGATCTCGCGGGCGCAGTGCGGGCCCACGAGCTGGCGATGCCGCTCGAGGACCTCCTCGCTGAACCATTCGGGAAGCGGCCCGTCGGCGAACGGGTTGCCGAACTCCTCCGGGGCGCGGTACGGCGTGTGCGGGTCCCAGTAGTTCACGTGCAGCAGCCAGTCGTCCTTCGCCGCGTTCCGCTCGATCCAGTCCAGCGCCAGCGGGGTGACGTCCTCGGCCGACTCCAGCCCGCGCTTGCCCGTGTTGTGCATCTCGCTGAACCCCGCGTAGAAACTCCACGAGCCGTGCCGCTCGGCGAACGGGCTGATCGAGCAGGTATGCAGACCTCGCCGCCGCATTACCGCCCACAAGCTCTCCTGGCCAAGGCGCCCTTGGAAGTCCCGCCCGGCGCCCTGAAGGCGCAGGTCCGCCGCCGTCCCGCCGTGCCCCACCACCCCGGTGTGGATGCCGAACCGCCCCGTCATCAGCGCCGTCCGCGACGGAAGGCAGGGCGCGTCGGAGCAGTAATACTGGTCGAACCGCACACCCTCGGAAGCGATACGGTCGATGTTCGGCGAGGTGTTCCGCGCGTATCCGTAGCAGCCGAGGTGATCGGCACGAAGGGTATCGAGATCGAGAAGCAGAATCCGCATGCGTCCTCTCCGGGACTGGAAGCAGGAGACTCCGCGCCGCCCGACGCGTCGCGTGGAGCGATTTTACGCACCGATCTGCGGCGTGTCCAATCGCGTCGTCCGGCGGGTCGCGCCGGCGACGTCCAGGTAAAGTCGCTCGTGGGCGCGTACGGCCGCGTCGATCCCGCGGTGGTCCGTGACGTAACGCCGCCCCGCCCGCCCCAGGCGCCGCCGCAGGTCCGCGTCGCCGGCGAGACGCTCGATCGCCTCGGCCACGCCGACCACGTCCTCCGGCTCGACGAGCAGTCCGGTCCGGTCGTGGCCGACCAGCTCGCGCACGCCCGGCACGTCGGTCGCGATCACCGGAAGTCCTGCCGCCATCGCCTCGCCGACGGCCACGCCGAACTCGTCGCAGCGGCTGGGCATGGCGAACACGTCGGCGGCACTGAGCACGGCGCGCGCGTCGGGCACCCGCTCGACCCACCGGCAGTGCCCCCCGCCCTCGCCGTGGGCGATGAAGGTGCGGACCATGTCGCACTGCGGACCGTCGCCGACGATGACCAGGCGGTGCGGCTCGCCCCGCGCCGCCAGGTGCGACAGCGCCGCCAGGAGGACGTCCACGCCCTTGCGCCGGTCGAGGCGTCCGACGTAGGCGACCAGCAAGGCGTCGTCCTCCACCTCCCACTCGGCGCGGAGGCGTCGTCGCGCCTCGGCGTCCGGCGCGCAGCCCGGGGCGTCCACCCCCGTCGGGATCACCGCGTACCGCCACGCCGGCAGCCCGCTGCGCCGCGCGTGCCACCGTCGCGCCGACTCCGAGGCACACACGAGGCGGTCGCATCCGCCCGCCAGCAGGCGCGCCAGGGCGAACCGCCACGGCTGGAACCCGCCGCGTCCCGCGCCGACCGTGTGGACCAGGTGGGGGACGGCGGCGAGGTTTCGCCCAGCCCGGCCGAGCAGGTCGGCCTCAAGCAGGTAGGTGTGGAGCAGGTCGATCCGCCCCCGGCGGAGCAGGTCGATCAGCGCCGGAAGGCGGGTCGGTCCTCCCGGCAAGCGGGCGCCGAGGACGGTCACGGGGACGCCCGCATCGGCGAGCCGGTCGCCCAGCGCCCCGCCTCGCAGCGCCGCGACGCGCACGTCGAACCGGCGCCGGTCCAGGCGGCGCGCCAGCTCGTAGGCGTATCGCTCGGCGCCGGCGGGCGCAAGCTCCGTGACCAGTTGACAAACGCGCAATCGCCGCATGAAGAGCTCGTACCCCACCGACCGGCCCCAATGATAGGCGCCGGGCCGCCACCTGCAAGCCTGCGTCACCATGCCGCCGCCACGCACCGCATCGCCGAGACGGAAACAGAAAAACACCGAAATGCCTGCTATTATGATGGGCGAATTTTCGGACGGCGATTCCGGACAGGCCAGACCATGAAGGTAATGATCACAGGTGCGGCGGGCAAACTGGGTTCACAGACCGTGAGCGAACTACAGGCCTCCGACGAGGACTGGCAAATCGTCGCCGTCGATAAACGCGCCCGGTGTCCGGTGCCGTTCGACTGGGACAAGGTGGACCTGCGTGACGAAGAGGCGGTAAACCGCGCGATGAGCGGCGTCGAAGCCATAGTGCATCTGGGCAACTACAGCGGTCCCGGGTGGGGCACCCGTCGCAGCCATGCCACCACGTTCAACGAGAACATGGCGATGGACTACAACGTCTTCGACGCGGCCGCCAAGGCCGGCGCCCGGAAGATCGTCTTTGCCAGCAGCGTGCAGGTCGTCGCCAGCGAACGCAACGACCCGGAGGATCCGCCACACGCCCACACCGTCGCCTACCTGCCACTGGACGACGACAACCCGGCCAATCCCACCAACTGCTACGCACTGAGCAAGCATTTCGGCGAGCAATTGCTGGGACAGTTCTTCGCGGCGTTCGGCATCCAGTGCGCCAGCCTGCGCTTCCCCGCGCTGCGGCGGCTCGGCGAGAAGCGGCGACCCCGAGCAAGACGCCGACATACGCCTCGTTCAAAGCACCTGCCGGTCCGCATAGCCCAGGCATTCAGCTACCTCAGCTACCGGGACGCGGCGCGTGCGGTCCTCGCCGTGCTGCGGTCGGACCTGCCCGGGCATCGCGTGTACCTGCCGGCGCTTAGCCGCATCACGGGCGATAAGGTTCCCGCCGCCATCGAAAAGCACTACCCGAACGTGCCGCTGAAACGCCCCATCGAGCAGATCGACTCGCTTGTGGACATCAGCCGCATCCAACAGGACACCGGCTGGAAGCCGCAGCGGTACCACCACCCGGCGGGCCGAAATCGCTAGATTCGAGCCCGCCAAGGCGCCGACCGCCGTGCGGCGAGACTACCGAATGCGATACGCCTGTCCGCGCAGGACGATCAGCAACTCCTCGTCGACGCGCTGGTCGGCAAGGATCTGGTTCTCCGCGGCAGAGTTCTCACGCACCAGCTCGAAGTACTTCTCCGAGTACCGCTCGACGCCCTCGATCTTCCCGGCGGCGTCGTCGTCGGGGTCCAGGCCGGCGGCGTTGGCGGCGACCCACAGCGTGCCGCGCCGATAGACCGCCTGCCCGGCGTACTGACGGACGCCCTTGGTAGCCCGCTTCGCACCGGTCCTGCCGTCCTTCCAGGCCGCATCCTTGTCGTAGGCCCGGGCGTCGCTGTGCCCGTACATCGCCCCGCCGGGCGAGCCGCCGGCCCCTGCGGCCGCCGGTTCCGCGGTCGGTGCGACCCGCTCGGCCTCGTTGAGCATCTTACGGTTGGCCGCGTGCATCTGCCCTTCGCGCCCCGTGACGCGACGCTCCAGCTCGCGCGTCGCTCGCCGCCCGCGGTCGCGGAGGTCCCCGCGGCGGCTCAACTCGGTCTCCTCGTCGGCCAGGAAACTCGTGTACGGCGTCATGATCCCGTACTCCATGCTCAGGCGGACGATCTCGTCGACGACCTCGTCGCTCTTTCCGTGGAGCTGGATCTGGTCCAGCAGGAACCCGATCCGCCGCGCCGCCCAGAGCTTCTCGACGAAGGCGTAGCGGATGTCGCGGCCCGGCTTCCGCAGTGAGACGCCGTATTCGAACGCGCGCTGCTTGCCCTGGTAGACGCCGCTGACCACGAGCTGCGCCCGACGGGTGTGCTCGTCGACGGTCGGCAGCTTGGCGGCGTCGTCTGCGTCGTAGCGCCCGGCCAGCAGGATCTGGTCCCCGTCGAACAGGTCGCCCAGCTCGCGCGGGTATGTCTGCCGCAGCGTCACGCCGGGCACCTTGACCGACAGGTCCGTCATCACCGGATTCTTGATCTTGTTGTACACCGACGCGATCTTCTCGTCGATCGGCTCGGAAGGACGGGCGTACTCGCTCCGCCCGCCGTTCTGCCCGGCCAGCTTGTCCAGCAGGCGGACGTTCGGCTCGTACCCCACGCCGAAGGTGAACACCCGCGCGTCGCGAGCGTTGGCTTTGCGCGTGTCTGAGAGGATGTCCGCCTCCTTGGTGTTCCCGATGGTCGGCTGACCGTCGGTGACAAACAGCACGTACGCCGGGCGGTTGCCCGCGGCGTCGACGTCCAGGGCCTTCATCGCCGCCTGCAGCGCCGAGTGGATGTCCGTCCCGCCCGCCGCGTCGATCGCGTCGAGCTTCTCCAGAGCGGTCCGCGTCCGGGCCGCATCGGCCCCGACCAGCCCGTCGAACAGCGCCTCGACCCCGTCGCTGTACGCGATGACGGTGAACCGGTCCTCGGCGTTGAGGTTCTTGATCACGCCGGCGGCCGCGCGCTTCGCCTGGGCGATCTTGTCGTCCGTCCGCATCGACCCGCTGTGATCGAGCACCACGGCGACGTCCTTGGGCACGACCTTGGCCCCGTCGCGCGGACTCGGGCTGACCAGCAGCAGGAAGTACCCGTCCTCGCCCTCGCCCGGCTGGTGGGAGATCAGGGAGGCGCCGACGGCCTCGTTGGCGGCCTTGTAGAACACCTGGAAGTCCGTCATGGGCACCGTCTCTTCGGCGGCGTACGTCGCCAGCACGTGCCGCGGGCCCTTGCGATCCACGTCCAGGTCGTGCGTGGGGGAGTAGACGGCCGTGATGTCCGCCGCCGACTTGATGTCCACGGCGACCTTGACCGAGTCGATCGGCTCGGAGGAGAACTTCTCCGTATTCAGCGGGTACCACACCTCGACCCGGTCGCGGTCCTTGTCGCAGACGTCCTTGTAGGTCACCAGGACCTTGACCGGCTTGCCCGGTTGCAGGGGAAACGCGCTGGTCTTGTACAGCCCGTACCCGGCATATTCCAGCAGGGCGGGGTCCTTCAGCCGGCGAACCGTCCGCTCGTAGATCTCGCGGGCCTTGTCCGCCTCCAGCAGCTTGGCGGCGTATTCCTTTCCGTCCACGCGGAGGGTCATCGAGTCGATCGCCGCGTGCGGCGGGACGGGGAAGTAGTACTCCACCTCCATGTCCCGCTTGGACGTGTTGACGAACGCCTGGTCGATGCTGACCGACGCGACCTGCTTCCGCACCCGGATGTTGACGTGGTGGTACTTGACCGCCCACGACCCGCGGAAGGGCACGACACGCGGCTCGGGGCGATCCTCGCTGACCGGGACGATGAATCCGTCCCCCGCGGCCGGGGCGACCGCCAGACCGACCCACACCGCCGCGGCCAGGTACAATCGCATGCGTCTCATGGCTGGGCTCCTCTGTGCGGCTGTGCGGCCTGCTGCCGCCTGCGCACACTTTGACGCGCGGCGCCCGTCGCAGTTCCCGGCGATTCGACCGCTTTTACGTCTCCGGCGCCGCCGGCCCGGAGCACCCGGAACGCGGGTCAGTCGTCGGGCAACTGATACAACCCGTGCCCGACATAGCGGAGCTTGCCCTGGCGGACGAGTTCCCGCCAGACGGGCTCGGGCCACTCGCGAGGCGGGACGATGGCGGTCGGCTCGGAACCGGCGCCCCTGGACAGGGGCCCGTGCCCGAGCTGCGACTCGTCGTCCAGTCGGGTCAGCTTGGCGCGCTTGCGGAAGGCGCGGAGGGCGCGCCGGCAGGTCTCGGCGTCGGGCGCGCCCTCGCCGTCCGGCGCCTCGCCCGGCGCGCGGAACTGGTCGATCAGATCGGCCAGGCCATCGACATTTCGCATGCCCACCACGCCGGTGATGCGCCCGGAGGGCAGGTCGGTCTTCTGCAGGGCGCGGTAGGCCTGCTTCCACTCACTTGCGGCCTGTCGGGGATCGTCATACCCGCGGATCGCGGTCAGCAGCTCGTCGAGCTTCTCAAGGAGGGTCGCATCCGGCGTCATCGCAGGTGCCTTTCTCCGCGACCGGTCGCGGCGCCCGCTCGGCGGGCGCGCCGGGCCGGAACCGCGGCGCATAATAACGCCGCCCGCGAAGGCGGCGTTGGGGGTTCTGGTTCAGCGGGGCGGTCAGCCGCCCTTGACCACGTTGGACGCGCGGGGGCCCTTCTCGCCCTGGACGACGTCGAAGGTGACGACCTCGCCTTCCTGCAACGACCGGAAGCCCTCTTCCTGGATGTCGTTGTGGTGGACGAACACATCGCCACCGTCGTCGGACTCGATGAAACCGTAGCCCTTCGCGTCGTT
This sequence comes from Planctomycetota bacterium, assembly GCA_048622595.1. Taxonomy (GTDB): domain Bacteria; phylum Planctomycetota; class Phycisphaerae; order SM23-33; family SM23-33; genus JAGXKT01. The sequence continues at coordinate 8,869 of JBMCUM010000036.1, forward strand.
GAACCACTTGACCTTGCCTGTTGCCATCTCAAGACTCCTTAAGACATTCAGCTCTTTGGATCTGCCAGCATGTCGCGCCCGCGCTGGCTCTGCCCCAAGGTGAAACAACTGGTTCACGTGGAGGAAGCGCCGGGAACTCGCTGCAAACGAACACGGATGCAAACCCGTTTCGCCGACGACGCCGGAGAACCGTTCCCCGGCCGCCGCCGACCCAACTTCGGGCATTATTCAGACCCCCGCGGGACGAGTCAAGGCAAATCTCAAAAAGCCGCGCGGGCTTGCCCCCGCATCGACCATGGCGTATCTTCCGTCTTCCGTCGCCCCCTACTCAGGAAGCGCCATGATCGACATCAAGGATATCCGCGCCCGCCCGGATCGCTACGCCGCCGCCGCCCGCGTCAAGAACATCGACGTGGACCTCGACGCTCTGCTCGAGCTCGACCGTCGCGTGCTCGACGCCCGCCGCGAGCTGCAGGACATCCGCACCGAGCAGAACCGCTCGGGCAAGAAGATCGCCGCCCTCGAAGGCGATGAGAAACAGGCGGCGATTCAGCGCATGGGCGAGCTGAAGACCCGCGTCAAGGAGATGGAGGACCAGATCCAGCAGCTCGAACCGCAACTCAACGAGCTGATGCTGCGCGTCCCGCAGATTCCGGCCGCCGAGGTGCCCGTCGGCGCCGACGAGAGCGAGAACGTCGAACTCCGCCGGGAGGGCACCCCGCCGCGTTTCGACTTCGAACCGGCGGACCACGTGACGATCGGAGAGCACCTCGACATCATCGACATCCCCCGCGGCGTGAAGCTCGCCGGCAGCCGGAACTACGTCCTCAAGGGCGCCGGCGCCATGCTCCACTACGCGGTGCTCCGCCTCGCCCAGGACCGGATGACCGCCCGCGGATACACGCTGCTGACCGTCCCCGTGGTGGTCAACGAGGAGGTCATGTACGGGACCGGGTACTTCCCCATCGGGCGCGACGAGGCCTACCTGTGCGAGAGGGACAACCAGGCGCTGGTGGGGACCAGCGAGGTGTCGCTGACGGCCTATCACAGCGACGATATCCTCGACGCCGGCGCGCTTCCGAAGAAGTACTGCGCGGTGTCAACCTGCTTCCGCCGCGAGGCCGGCGCGGCCGGGAAGGACACCCGCGGGTTGTACCGCATCCATTACTTCGACAAGGTCGAGCAGGTGGTGGTGGGACCGGGCGACGAGGATTCCTCCAGGCAGTTCCACACCGAGATCCTCGCCAACGCCGAGGACGTGATGCAGGCGCTGGAGCTGCCCTATCGTGTGGTGAACGTCTGCACGGGCGACCTGGGGCTGGGCCAGGTCCAGAAGTTCGACATCGAGACGTGGATGCCCTCGCGCGGCAGCTACGGGGAGACGCACTCTGCCAGTCGGTTCGGAGACTTCCAGGCGCGGCGTCTGAACATCCGCTACCGCGACGACGAGGGGAAGCTCCGGCATTGCCACACGCTGAACAACACGGTCATCGCCAGCCCGCGGATCCTGATCCCGCTGCTGGAGCTGTACCAGAACGCCGACGGATCGGTCACCGTCCCCGACGCCCTCCGACCGTATATGAACGGAATGGAACGCATCGCGCCCCCGGCGTGACGCCGGAATCGCCGACAGGAACGAACGCCGACCAACGCGGACAGGACCGGCAATTCAAACCGCGGCGCCGGCGCGCCGATGCTACCGAAGAAATCGCCCGAACCCCGCGCGGGGCAATGCCGCCGTGGGCCGAACCCCCGTGCCGCAGCGCCGGGAGAGTCGCCATGATCGTCGTGATGAAGCCGGATGCCACGGACGAGCAGGTCCAGCACGTGATCGACCTGGTGCGGGACTACGGGCTCAAGGACCATCCCATCTACGGCAGCGACCGAACGGTCGTGGCGTGCATCGGCGACAAGCGGGCCGTGGACAAGGGCGCCATCGAGACCGCCCCCGGCGTCGAGCGGATCGTGCCCATCCTCGCGCCGTACAAGATGGCCTCGACGGAGGTCAAGAAGGAGCGATCGCAGATCGCCATCGGGCCTGAGGGCTTCCCGGTCGGCGGGCGGAAGGTGGGCATCATCGCCGGTCCCTGCGCCGTCGAGAGCCGCGAGCAACTGCTCCGCGCCGCCGACGCGGTCAAGGCGGCCGGCGCGGTCGGCCTGCGCGGCGGCGCCTACAAGCCGCGAACCAGCCCCTACAGCTTCCAGGGGCTCGGCGTCGAGGGGCTCAAGCTGCTGGGCGAGGCGCGGGACCGGACCGGTCTGGCAATCGTCACCGAGGTCATCGGGCTGGAGCAGGTCGACCCCGTCGCCGAGTACGCCGACGTGCTCCAGGTCGGCGCGCGGAACATGCAGCACTACCCCCTGCTGGAGGCGGTCGGAAAGGTCGGCAAGCCCGTCCTGCTCAAGCGCGGGCTCAGCGCGACGCTGGAGGAGTTCCTCCTGGCTGGCGAGTACGTCATCAACGCCGGAAACAAGCAAGTCATTCTCTGCGAGCGCGGCATCCGCACGTTCGAGACGCACGTGCGCAACACGCTTCCGCTGGCGAGCGTCCCGGAGCTCAACGACAAGACCCACCTTCCGGTGGTGGTGGACCCCTCGCACGGGACGGGACACGCCTACATGGTCCCGGCGATGTGCCGCGCGGCCGTTGCGGCCGGCGCCGACGGGTTGCTCATCGAGGCCCATCCGGACCCGGAGCACGCGCTGTCGGACGGCGCCCAGTCGATCACGCCGCAGGCGCTGAGCGATCTGATCGGCGTGCTGCACCGCATCGCCGAGGCCGTGGGACGCGAGCTGTAACAATCATCTGTCGTGTGGCAAATCTCGACGGCGCGCGCCGTCGGTCGTAGAATCCCGCCATGGACGCACCGGGTCCGGGGCAATCGGGACCGCGGCGCCT
>JBMCUM010000037.1:0-11698 GCA_048622595.1 Planctomycetota bacterium
GTCAGCTCGCATCAGCGGGCGATGCGCGTTCCGCGCAAGCGGATCCGCGAGCTGGTGATGTTCATCGTCGAGCAGGAGGGCGCGGAGCTGGAGGAGGTCGACGTGGCCGTCGTCTCGCGCCAGCGCATCGCGGCGCTGAACCGCCGCTGGCTGGGTCGGCGCGGCGCCACCGACGTGATGAGCTTCGACCTGTCCGATTCGGGAGAACCGCTTCACGGCGAGATCGTCATCTGCGCAGACGTCGCCGTCGCCGAGGCGCGCAAGCGAGGGCACCGTCCGACGCGCGAGCTGCTGCTGTACGTCGCCCACGGGCTGCTGCACCTGCTGGGCTATGACGACGTGTCCTCGCCCCGGGAGGCGGAGCGTATGGCCTGGCGACAGGAGGAGTTGCTCGAGGCCTTCTTCCGCCGGCGGTGATGTCCTGCGGGGCCCGACCGGCAAGACGGCGGGCGCCTCATTCGAGCGTGATCCTCCGCTCGCCCTCGAGAGTATCGCGGCATGCGGGGATGGACGTTCTCTCCGGCCCAAGCCGCAGCGTGTTGCCCTCCAGTGTCACGTCGCGATAGACACGATCGCCCCAAGCCATTTCACCGAGACAGTGCATCGTCAGCCGCGCGCGTTTCGTCTGTCGGGTTGCGCCAGCCGACGCCATCTCGAACCGCACGAACATGACGCCGGGGATCGTCCCGCTTCCGCCCGTGTTGACGATGGTTTGCAGGACGGTGATCCCCGACGGCGTGGTGCCGACGAACTTGTACCCCATGTACCCGCACGGGAAGTCGCAGCTGCCGTCCGCTTGTGGCAAGTCAAACCGGACCATGCCGTCGCCGGAGCGTGTGACCTCGCCGGACACGCCGGTATAGGCGCCGTCACCGTCCACGAACAGACCCTCGACGGCGATCGCGCACACGCGGCTGCCGGCGTCGCGAAGCCAGAAATCCGGTGCCTCGGGCCCGCCGTTGAAATCCGCCAGGAAGAACGGCGGAATGGGCTTGCCTTCGTAGGTGAAGTCCGTTCGTGCCTCGAGGACGGCCGGGTGGGGCTTGCCCGGCGGAGGCGTCGGCTCGCCTGCCGTCTGCTCATCGCAGCCGCACACGGCCGCCGCGACCATGATCGCCGCAACGAACCCGACAGGTTTGGCTCGCATGAGATCTCCTTGTCTGCGCGAGCGGCGCTCCGGGCGGAGATTACGTCTCACCCCCCCCGAAAGCAAGCGGGGGGGCGGGGCGGTCTCACGTCGGAAGTGAGACTTCTTTTTGCGGGGGATTTGACCGATGCTATAAGGGATACGGGTGCGCTCGCATCCGCTCAAGCCGCCTTGTGCCGGAGGTGTACCGGGGCTATGTCGCCCGAGGACAACCCAACCACGCCCGCCGCAACCCAGGTGGAGATCGACCCGGAGATGTTCCGCGCGATGGTCGCGCGTCGCGGACGGACGCTGCTGTCCCTTGGCGGGCTGCTCAGCGCGACCGACCCCCCGACGGAGGCGCTGACGCGTCCCTTTGTGGCCGAGCTGCTGTCGCAGGCGATGCAGATGGAGGAGCTCGTCGACGCCTACGGCGCGCGGACCAACCGCAGGTGGTATCCGTACCGGTCGCTTCTTGCCGGCGTGCGCCGCTTCGCGGACGTCAGCAACGAGCTGCTGCACGTCAAGCACTCCGTGCCCTCCTACCGCCTGCTGTCGGTCGAGCGGGACTTCCTCGGCGACACGGACCGTGCTCTGGAGTTCACCGGGGGCGTGCTGCTACAGGCGTCGCGCGACCTGCTGGCACTGGTCGGGACGCTCGACCTGCCCGTGCCCGCCCCCGCCGACCCCGACGACTACGCCGAGCAGCTTCCGCCCGGGCGGTTGCCGGCGGACCTGTCGACGCGGACGAACGAGGCGGTCAGCGAGACGGCCGCCCGACTGGCGACGGCGTTTTTGAACCTCGCCGCGGAAAGCAAGGTGGTCCACAAGGCCAGTCGGGCCGAGCCCTCGGGCTACGCCGCGCTGGTCCCCGAGCCCATCAGTGAGGAGACGCTGCGCGAGCTGCAAAACCGCTTCCACAACTGCCAGTCGCTCTATGACACATACGTTTCCGGTACCGAGGCCGAGGACGCCGACTGCGACCTGCCCATCCTCCGCGGGCACGTCAGCGTCGTCTACCACCTGCTGCAGATCGCCACCGCCTACGCCCACTACTACGAGCGCCACGTGAACATCCCCGACGGCGACCACCAGCCGCACCATCGCGCCCTGGTCGCGCCCGAGCCGCTGCTGACGGCGCTGATGGAATACGCCCTGAGCTACGCCAGCGCGTACATCACCCGCGCCGAGCAGCTCTGCCGACGCATGCTCCATCGCTACGCCGAGGTGGGGCGGGTCGAGGTGCCCGTGCCGCGCTACCGGGGCTTCCACGTGCGCCCCTCGACGCTGATGGCGAAGATCGTCCAGCACTACGGTAGCGAGGTGACGATGGAGCTGGGCGGGGAGACCTACGACGCCGGGTCGCCCATGGACGTTTTCCGCGCAAACGAGCAGATCAACGCATGCAAGCGCCGCCGGCTCGTCGAGGCGATCGCCAAGCTGCCCATGCTTCAGCACGACTGGCCGGGCGCGGACGTCCACGGGCTCGTCCAGCAGGCCACCCTCAAACTCGCCGAGCAGGGGCAACTGTTCATCTACGAGCAGCCGCTGCGCATCCCCGAATCGCCCGGGACCGACGAAGGCACCCTCCTGCAGCGCGTCACCAGCGAGATCGCCCGTCTCCAGGCGATGGGGAAGATCGACATCTGCACGGACATGACCGTGACCCTCGTCGGCGACCGCCGCGTGCTGGCGGACATCAAGCTCCTGGCCGAGAGCGGCTGGGGCGAGGACAACTTCGGCAACAACGTCCCGCTGCCCGAGGAGCTGTCGTACCTGCGGCGGTAGCGGCGCGTGTCGGGCAGGCGCAAACAGGAAGCCCCCGGTCCGGCAGGACCGGGGGCAGGGGCTGCGCATCGCGGGGCGGGCGTCGCGGTCAGAAGTCGAACTGGACCCGCATGCCGAGCAGGTCGGCCTCGGCGTCCACGTCGCTCGGGCTGCCGTCGACGCAGGTGTGGAGGTAGTTCCACATGATGCGGACGTTGTTGTTGAGGTACCAGTTCAGCCCGACCGTCGCGGCCGCCTGGCGCTGGCCGAGGTTCTGCTCGCCGACGCCGTCGGTGACGTCCACGTAGGAGTATCGGCAGGCGATCTCCCACGCGCCCCACCCGCCGTCCTCGCGGAAGGGACGCAGCGGCTTGACGCGACCGAAGGACCCCGCCGAGGCCTTGTAGGGCCGGTGCTCGCCGGTCAGGAAGTAGCTGGCGTATGCGTAGAAGCCGCACAGGCAGGCGTCGTCGCCGGTGTCGGTATCGACGTTGACGGCCATGACCTCACCCTGCGCGCTGAACGGTCCCCAGACCATCGCGGCCTCGCCGCCGAAGCGGTGCTGCCAGTCGGCGTCGCTGAACGACCCGCTGTTGACGAAGTCCGGCGCCCAGTGCTGCTCGGGATGGGCGTCGAAGGCGCCGAAGCTGTGGTCGTCCGCGTGCCTGAGACTGTAGGCCGCACCGAGGTGGACCAGCCGGCGCCCGCCGTCGGCGTAGATCGGCAGGCCGGTGAGGCGGGCGGTGAGGTTGTACGCCCCGTCGTCTTCGCCGTGGCCGTAGCCGTCCACGTCGCGGAACAGGCCCACCGCCCAGGTCATCCGCTCGTCGAGCGGCGCGTCCATGGCCATCACGCCCCAGTTACGCCCCGGGGCGAAGGTGTTGGGCAGGGCCCGCTCCATGAAGGTGATGTACTTGCTGGAGGTCAGCTCCTCCAAGCTGAACGGCTCCTTGAAGTGACCGACCTTCACGCTTCCGACGAAGGGGACGTGCTTGAACTGGAGGTAGGCGTCCTTGAGGTCCGCGTCGCCTCCGGCGAAGTCAAACTGCAGCTTGAAGCCCAGGTCCTTGCCCAGGTTCCCCGCGGCGTACAGACGCGCCCGGCGGACCTCGGCGGCGTCCTCGAGGTCAGTGCCCAGGGCATTCTCCATGTCGGTTCCGCTGACCCAGCCGACGTCGTACATCAGCCGCCCGCCGAACTTGATCTTGACCTTCCCGTCGTTCGTCTTCATCCGGATGCCGTCGTCCCAGTACAGGCGGAAGTCGTTCGGCGCCGCGTGGTTTGCCTCGGTCCGGTCGGTGCTTTCCATCTCGGCGACGCGCCGCTCGAGGTCCCGCACCTCCCGACGCATCGCGTTCAGCGAGGCGTTGAGTTGCTCAAGGTCGCCCGCCCGGACCACACTGGCGGTACCGGCCGCCACAACGAGCACTGCCAAGATCCGTCCGCTGTGTCTGCCCATGGTTTTGCTCCTGTTCGGCTCTGCTCCGCCCGGCGTGTGGTTCCGGTCGAGCGGATGGGTGACTGATGGCTCGCCGACGGTCGGCGTTCCGGTCGGTCGGACTCTATGCACAGGACGCAAACGAGCTATGAGGGCGGCGCTAAGTTTGTGCTAAGCCCTGCCGAGCAAGCCCCGCCCAGCTTGCGGGCTGTCGTGAAACATCTCGTCCGAGTCGGGCCCGCCGGTCGCGCCGGGAGCTGCCGCAAGAATATTCGAAACAACGTCTTATGGTCGGGCCGCGCCCAACGACCCGGCCGCGCTGCGCCCCGCTCGGCGGGCGCCAAGCCCAGTCGAGGCGACGCGAGCCCGCCAAGGCCGACGCGCTCAGATGGAGTGAAAAAGGTGTCACCGCAGCATGAAGGCACGATGAAGACCGCGCCGGCGCCGCACCCCCGCATGTTCCGCCACTCGGTGCTAATCCCGCGCCGCGAAATGCCGATAAGACAGGCAGTCGCTCCCTTCCGGCGCCGCGGTACGCAGGTCCGGATGGATTCGGACACCCCCGGGACAAAGAGAGCTCATGGACAGCCCCAGACGCAACGGACTCAAGGCGCTGAAGTTCACCACCCCCGGCATCCTGCTGATCGCGGTGACCCTCTGTGCCGGGGGCATCCTGATGGTGCATCATTTCGTCCTGCGGCCGTACGTCACCGCCGAGCAGCGCGCCGCCCTGCGCCAACAGGCGGTGCGCAGCGAGCGGGGCGCCCGCGCCGTGCTGCGCGCACAGCAGCAGGTCGTGGCGCGTACCTGCACCAGTTGCGTCGAGGCGCTCGGCGTCCGGCTGGTGGGGTCCGACGAGGCGGGCGCCGCTGCAGAACTGGGGCGCGTGGTCCGTGCGGCCGGAGGGGATATGGCCGTGGTGGTCGATTCCGACGGGGGCGTGATTCGCGCCTGGTTCCGCGCCCAAACGCCCGAACCGGGCGCATCGGTGAGCGAAACGCTGGCTTCCATTGACCCGGGCGGGGAGCGGGCTGCGACCGAAGGGCTGCTCGAGCTGGGCAACGACATCGTGGTGGTCGCCCGACGGGCGATCCCGTCCGCTTCGGACGGGCAGGCGGCTTTCCTGTGGGTCGGGCGGTACATGAACGCGGCGATGCTGGAGGACGTCTCCGCGGCCGCCGGCGGGCCGGTGGTCCGCGTGGCCGGTCGCGAGCTTCGCGAGGGCATCAGGGGCGCGGCGAGCGCCTCGCATGCGTTGTGGATGGCCGACGACGATACGCTCGCGGTGGCGTGGGCTCTGCAGGACATCGCGGGGCGCAAGCTCGGGTATTTGCGGGCGGACGTGGCGGTGGGTCCGGCGCGGCGGCAAGGGGCGTTGGCGCAGCGCAATACGCGGATCGTGCTGGCGCTGTCGGTGGGGCTTTCGGGCCTGGCGATCGTCGGCGTGCACGTGCTGGTCACCGGTCCCATCATCCGCCTGCTCGATCGGGTCCGACGCCTGGAGAGCGGCGAGGAGACCGTCCGCGACCTGACGCGCGACCTGCACGGCGAGCCGCGCATCCTCGCCGGACGCCTGGAGTCCACCTTCGAAAAGCTCGCCGTCATGTCCAAGCGGGACCAGTTGACGGGTCTGGCCAACCGGGGGCATTTCGAGGAGGTCCTCAACGCCTTCTACCACCAGGCGCGACGCTATAACCGCCCCTTGTCGCTGATCATGCTGGACATCGACTTCTTCAAGGCCATCAACGACACCGGCGGGCACGGCGTCGGCGACGAGCTGCTCAAGACCGTCGCCGCTTGCCTCGAGCGCGTCTGCCGACAGGCCGACCTGCCCGCGCGCCTCGGGGGGGACGAGTTCGCCGTCCTGCTGCCCGAGACGCCCTGCGCCAGCGCTGCAGCCATGGCCGAACGCGTGCGGAGCGAGATTTCGCATGCCGAGGTCACCGTACACGGCACCGAGGCCAACGTGACCGCCTCGGTGGGAATCGTCGACCTCAACGTCGGGGAGATCGACTCGCCGGACGCCATGCTGTTGCTGGCCGACCGGGCCATGTACGCCGCAAAAGAGGGCGGGCGCAACCGCGTCTGCCAGGGGCACGACCTGGACGACGCGGGCGAACGGCGCGGGGGCGTGGACGTGCTCAGCAGGAAACTCATCGGGCTCGACGCCCAGTTCAAGGACATGTTCGTCCAGGGGATCGAGGAGATCATGGAGATCCTCGCGGACCGCGACCCGCACATGGCGGCCCATGCGCGGAAGGTGCAGCACTACGCGGTGCTGATCGCCGGGGAGATGGAGCTTCCCGAGCGCGTGATCAAGCGTCTGCGGATCGGCGCGATGCTCCACGACCTGGGCATGCTGGCGATGCCGGACTCCGTCCTGCTGTGTGACGGCGCGCTGGACGAGCACCAGTTGCGCATCATGCGGCGCCATCCGCTGCTCAGCGTGCGGATCATGGAGGGCATGGAGTTCCTCGAGCAGGAGATCCCCACCGTCCGCTACCACCACGAGTGCTTCGACGGGTCGGGCTACCCCGAGGGGCTCGTGGGGGCGGCCATCCCGTTGACCGCCCGCATACTCGCCGTCGCCGACGCCTTCGACGCGATGACCTCCCCCCGGACGTTCCGCTCGGCGCGGACCATCAGCGAGGCCATCGGCGAGCTCCGCGGCGGCACCGGCGTGCAGTTCGATCCGGCCGTCGTCGAGGCGTTCATCGCCGTCGCCGGCCGGGTGGGCGAAGACCTGACCGACGTGCCCCTCGCCCAGCGACGCAAGCGCGACGGTGTCTCCGCGCCCGCCGACGCGCGGTAGCCCGCCGCCCTGACAAAGCCCTCGCCCGCCTGGCGACCGTCGCCTAGAATCCCCCGACGGTGAAGCATGCAGGTGGTCGTCCTGGCAGGTCTGATCGCGTCGCTGGCGATGATGGAGTATCCGCTGAGCTCGGCGCTGCGCCCGGTGAGCGTGCTGACGCCGTGCATCGTGGGCGTGTACGTCCTCGGCGCGGCCGGGCTGACCGCGGTCAATGCCCTGGCCGCCCGGCGCGCCCTGCGGAAGCACAGCGGCATGCCGCCGGCCGCCCTGAAGCGATACGGACTCGTCGCCGTGCTCGTTCACTTGTGGCTGATCGGGGGCAGTTGCGGCGTGCTGGTGGCGGGGTACGGCGCCTGGCTGCTGGATGTGCCCGGGCTGACGGCCTTGCCGCTGGCGCCGAAGCTCGCCGCCGCCGGTCCGTTCCTCGTCGCACTGGTCGGCGTGTGGGCGGCGGGGTACCCTTTCTACCGCGCGTTCCGCCGCGCCGCCGGCGCGCGGGCGTGGGGCCTGCGGGAGTACCTCGCCTACAACGTCCGCCATCACCTGCTGTTCATTCTGGTTCCGGTCTCGCTGATCATCGCGGGGCAGGATGCGCTGTGGCTGTACGTGGCGCCGGATGCGTCCGCGACGGGCTGGGCGCAAGGGGCCTTCGCGGTCGCGGCGGTCGGATGGGCGGGCGTGGTCTTCCTCATCGCTCCGGTGCTGATCGTTCGGGTCTGGCGGACCCGGCCGCTGGGGCGCTCGCCCGTGCGCGACGCGCTGGAGACGATGAGCGAGCGGCTGGGCCTGCGGTTCCGCGACGTGCGGGAGTGGCTGTCCTCGGGCGCGGTGGCCAACGCCGGGGTGATGGGCCTGACGCGCCACGTCCGCTACGTCCTGCTGTCCGACGGGTTGCTGGAGAACATGGATACCGATGAGATCAAGGCGATCTTCGCCCACGAGGCGGGGCACATCCGCGGACACCACATCTTCTACTCCGCCCTGTTCGCCGTCTCGTCGCTGGTTCTGGCGTCCATCGCGGGCCAATCGCTGGGTTGGGCGCTGGGCGCCGGGCCGGTCAGCGCCGCGCTGCTGACGCTGCTGGTGATCGTGGGCGCGTTCGGGCTGGGTTTCGGCGCGGTCAGCCGGCGGTTCGAGCGCCAGTGCGACGTCGTCGCCGCCTGGGCCGTCGGACGCGACCTCGCCAAACGCGGGGCGGACCGCCCCCAAGGCGAAACCGCCGCCCAGGCCGACGGCGCCGAGCCGCCGACGGAGGACGACCCGGACCGCATCACGCCGGTCGGCGCGGCGGTGTTCGCCAAGGCCTTGCAGCACGTGGCACGGCTCAACGGCATCCCCGCGACGCGGCGGAACTGGCGGCACGGCTCGATCGCGCGCCGCGTGAGCTACGTTCTGTGGCTGGGCAGTCGGGGCGGAAGCCGCCGCGAGATCGATCGCATCGTCCGACGGATCAAGCTGGGGACCTGGGCCCTGGCGGCGACCGCCGCCGTGCTGGCGGTTATTCTGGCATGAGCCGCCCGGAGGACCGGACCGTGGACCGCAACGTCGCCGTCATCACAGGCGCATCCAGCGGCATCGGGGCCGCCACCGCCCGGGCGTTCGCCGCCCGGGGGTGGCGCGTCGTCCTGGCAGCGCGTCGCGCGGAGATGCTGGAGGAGGTGGCCGCCCGCTGCCGCGCCGACGGGGCGCCCGACGCGCTGCCCGTTGCGACGAACGTGGCGATTCGCGAGCAGGTCGATGGTCTCGTCGCAGCGGCCGTCGCGCGCTTCGGGCGCGTCGACGTGATGATCAACAACGCCGGACACGGCGTCCACGCCCGCGTCCACGAGACGACCGACGAGCGGATGCGCGAGATCATGGACGTGAACTTCTACGGCGTGTTCTACGGCTGCCGGGCGGTCGCGCCGGTGATGATCCAACAGGGCGGCGGGCACATCTTCAACGTCTCGTCGGTGATCGGGAAGCGCGGCTGTCCGTTCAACGGGGCGTACTCGGCGACGAAGTTCGCGGTCTGCGGGCTGTCGGACGCGATGCGGGTGGAGATGATCCCCTACGGGGTGCGGGTGACGACGGTCTGCCCCGGGCTGACGCGGACGGATTTTTTCGATCGCGTCCGTGGCGGCACGAGTCTCAACAAGACGAGCTTCGCCCGCGTCCGCGGGCTGACGCCGCCGGAGACCGTTGCCCGGCGGATCGTCCGCACCGTGGGCAGGAACAAGCCCGAGATCGTCTTCTCACTCGGCGGGAAGCTGCTGGTGTGGGTCCACAACCGCTGGCCTCGCCTCGCCGACCGGATGATGAAGCTCTACCATGACGACCTGATTAGGGCGAAAGAGCGGGGCGGAGGGTGCTGAAGGATTTTTCGTGCGCCCCCTTGACATGCGCCTGTTTAGTGACGATACTGTTTCATACAGGTTCGGTGCCGGATGGGTTCATCCGGTCATAGGCTCACAAGGCCGCCGAATCTCTGTTTTTGCGCCCGACATGCGGCCTCAGTCGCGGATTGCGGGAGCTTGTCGCAGAATCTTGAGGCTGGATTGGTCGCGGTTCCCGACAGGTGCGACGTATAGCATCTTTTGGACAAGACGCCACAGGGGGCTGGACCCACAGCTCGCCCTGGAAGCGCAGCCCGATTACGGTAGTTACCAAGTCAGCTACCTGTAGCCCATAGTTGTGCCCCTGTGAGACAGCAAAGAAGGGTACCCGCAAGATGCTATCATACCCTAAGCCTATCTGACTGCGGACGAAAAAGTTAGTTATGGCACGTGCGTTCTTCACATGCGTTCTGTGGTCCCGGTTGTCGAAAATCAGCTTGGCAACCCGGCCTGGGTACTCTCGTTTGACGTATCGGTCGATTCGCTCGAATAGATAACGGTACGTGACATCCAGTTGGCTCTGGTCGCCACATACGAACGTGTGCAAAGGGCTCCGAAAGCAGACGACTCCAAATACGCGGACCTGCTGCGACTGCGCGAGATTCAGGACGTCCTCGACGAGGTTCCAGTGATAGGAATAACCTCGCTTCTCTCGCATTTTGCGCGTGGTCTTGTTCAACAGACTCGTGCCGTGAAGCTCGTCGTTCGGGTCCAGAATGCCCATGTTGTGATAGGGCCTGCGGCAATGGAAGACGAGGCTCTGGAAGGACTGGAACACATCCTCAGGGATCGCTACGCCACTCAGTGCCCCGAATCGTCTACCCGTTCTGGCGTGTCGGCGAAAAGTTTCATCCAGGAATACAAGCATGTTGTCTCCCCGCCCCTTGTTCTGGATGTTACGGCTACTGTAGCATAGGGCAAACAAAGACAACCCCCGGTTCTGTCGGTCCTGTAGGACCGGGGGCTAAGTAAGCGCCTCTCGGGAGCTTGGCAGAATCGCGTCAGTTCTTCGTGAACGCGACGACTTTCTGCATGACCTGCATCTCGCCCATGGCGTCGGACATCGTCTTGACGGTCCCGCCGGGCACCGCGTCCGATGTCCAGGTCTTCGTCGTCACCGTCTTGCCGTCGACGGTCGTGGTCATCTTGCGGACCCGGCAGGGGACTTCCTTGCCATCGACCTCCAGCGTCTCGGTGCCCAGGTCCTCGATCTCGGGTTGACCGGCGGAGGCAACATCGCCCGGCGTCACCCAGCGCGGCACCTTCATCACCTGCGGGGGCATGCTCGTGCCGCCGGTCTCCACGACCATCTCCACGTGGACCTTGTCGTCACCGATCTTCTTGACGGTCATGGTCTGGCGCATGCCGCCCACGCCCTCATACGTCACGGAGTCGCCGACGTCGGCCTTGCCCCACGACGTCAGTTCACGCTCGCCGCCCGTCGGCGCGTCGGCGTCCGTTGCGGCGTCGTCCATGTCCTCATCGTCGTGGGCGTCGTCGGTCACGTCGGTGTCGTGGTCGTGCCCGTGTTCCCGGTCGTCCATATCGGGCTTGCCCGAGTCGTCGTCGGTGTCGCGCCTGTCCGTTGCGCCGTTGTCTCCGGGCGCCTCGGCGTCTTCCTCGCCGCCGCAGCCGCCCGCCAGCAGCAGGCCCAGCAGTCCCGCGGCGCAGAGCACAGTCCACAGATGCTTGCTCATCGTTCGATCCTTTCCAAAGCCGGATGCCCGATCGTTTGCCGCGACGTCGTCGGCGGTCACGTGATCGCCGGACGAACAGCCCGACGCAACGGGTCGCCCCATGGGCCGACATGAGCAATCATATGCGCCTCGGCCGGGGGGCGGCAAGCAAATTGCCGCTGGGGGCGGCCCGCGCCCGCGGGCAGATTTTGCCTCGACAAACGGCGCACGCCGGTACAATGATGCGTCTTATGAAATGCCACGCAGGGATTGACATCGGGGCGGTCAGCGCCACAGCGGCGGTCATCGCCGATACCGACCTCGGCGACAGCATGGGCCCGCTCAGGCGGGTCGGACCCGCCGCGTCGGGCGGGTGGGTCTACCTGGCCGCGTATCGCCGCACGCGGGGCAGGCCCATCGCCGCGGCGACGGCGCTGCTGGAGGAGATCGTCGAGGCGACCGGTCGCGAGGCGGTTCGCGGACTGCGCCTGACCGGAAGCGGCG